>NZ_JBNDHS010000073.1:0-31258 GCF_056755095.1 Rhizobium sp. SVR5-9E
CGCATCTATCGGCTGTATCGCGAGGAAGGGCTTTCTGTTCGCAAACGGAAAGCCAGACGGCGTGCTGTCGGCACGCGATCGAGACTCTAATCGCAGCCGGATGAAACTTCAGTGGCAGGTCAGGCGTTCTGCAGACTCTTGATGTCGTCCTGCGACAACCCACCCCAACATTCCAGCGAAAATCAATAGTATCACCTCAGAAAGGACCGACCAGAACTGCGCGAGTTGATGCGATAGCCTTCTTGCTCGGGCGGATGTGAAAAGACGTTAACGAGCGGCGGCCATGCGGCTTTGATTAGGATTGGATGGTGCACTCAACTTTTGAACACTGAATTCGATTTTGCCATCATTGATCTAAATCAATCGCGTTTGGGCGATGGAACCGCCGTCGTCCAGCGATAAGCGGTAGGTACAAGGCTCATGCTCACCGGACGAGACTCGACCAGCACGGAGTCTACCCGATGCAGTGGACTTGACAATTGTTCTATCGACACCGTCTCGATGGGCTTCGCCGCCGCCGGTAGCTAGAAGACATCCTTCCCGCCAAGCCCGACGAACTCTGTCCTAAAACCTTGTGCGTGCGCCTGCTTCAAGAGGCGGTCGGCGCTCATCATATCCAGACACATGCTTCCGGCGAAGCAGGAGCGCAGGGCGCAGCATAGTTCGCTGGTTGCCCAGCTTAGCGCCCGCGGCGAAATCATCGTCACGACCCAGTGGTCATTGTCTGCCCGCTCGAGCAAGATGTCCGCATCCCTTGTCCTGGCACAAGGAATCGGCGCGCGCCGAGCCGCAGACATGGGAGTGTGCTTGTGGTGAGCGGTGGTGACTACATGGTTCATCCTGCTATCCTCCTTGTCGTCTCCAGGCCGACATCATTGAATTATTTGGCCGATGCCGACATTCTGACGCTATCTGCCGACAGGGAAGGCGTCGTTGATGCAGGTCAAAGCAGCACACTCCTCTCAAGGACCGAGGAGGGTTGGTGCCCTTTGGTGTGGTCTGAACTGTGCTCCCGCTATGTCCGTTTCACCTTAAAGACAGGTTTGCGGCTTCTCTGAAGCGGATCGGGAGGGAAGGCCGTGTGGTCACTCCAGCTTGACAACCGGCCATCTAGCATCTCGTGCTCGTCCCTGGCGTCCGAGCCAAGGGCGGCGAACAGCAAAGTTCCATAATAAGGGCTTATGCCGCAGAGGTTGAGCTAATCCAAAGGCTTGGCTCGACGCTGTCAAAGTATCGACGGTTCTGATCCCATATGTGGACGGCCCCTAGCTCGCAAGATATTTTGAGATAATTTTGATCTGATCGCTTGCGTCCATATGTCCGGCCTGTTGCTGCGTTCGCACATGAACGCTGGCCAAGATGGTTTCCGCAACACAGGTCCCAAACATCAAGTCGGCCTCTAACTGCCAATGGGATCAGCGGGTATCCTGTGTTCCGGATCGATCGATCACACCATCTTCCTCTATCTTGCAAGTTCTGGCATCAGCAACACTCAGTGAAGATTAGGATTTCACCGGTTCTTGGTTGCCGATCTTCATGCCGCGCCCCCCATTAGGATTGGCGCCGATTTTGTGTTGTATGTCTCCCCGGAAACCATGAGCTTCCAGGCCATGCGCGCCATCTTGTTGGCAAGTGCGACAGCTGCCAACTTTGGGGGCTTGCGCTTAAGCAGTTCCATCAGCCATGGTGAGGCCTTACCAGATCGCCGCGCGTGGTGAATCACAGCGGTTGCTCCAACCACCAAGGCTGCCCGCAGTGCTTCATCGCCGGCTCGCGTGATACAACCGAGCCGCAGTTTGCCGCCGGTCGAGTGATCTTTTGGCGTTAACCCTATCCAGGCTGCAAACTGGCGGCCGGATCGGAATAGCGCCGGCGCCGGTGTCTTCATGATCAAGAGCGCCGCACCGATTGGGCCGATGCCGGGAATTGTGTTGAGACGTATGCTGCGTTCGTCGTTGCGCTGCCATGTTCTTACCTTCGCCTCCACATCAGCAATCTTCTTTTCCAGCTGGGCGTATTCCTCGGCCTGGCTCACGAACAATTCCCGGGCAAGCTCTGGCACAGTCCCGTCGGTTTGTATCCTTTCAAGCAGTAGAGGAATGTGTGCCAGCCCCTTGGCTGCGGAAATGCCGAATTCGTTGGCGTAACCCCGAATAGCGTTCGCGAGCTGGGTGCGGTTGGTTATCAGGCGGGTACGGACGCTGAGCAGCATGAGTGCCGCTTGGTCATCAACCGTCTTAACCGGAACAAACCGCATCGTCGGGCGGCTCATTGCCTCGCACAGCCCTTCGGCGTCCGCGGCGTCGTTTTTGTTACGCTTGACGTAGGGCTTAGCGAGTTGTGGCGCGATCATTTTTACCTCATGCCCGAATGACGTAAGCAGCCGTGCCCAATGATGAGAGCCGCCGCAGGCCTCAATGGCGATTACGGTTGGCGGGCAGGTGGTGAAGAAGTTGATCATCTCCTTGCATCGCATCTTCTTACGCAAGACCGGCTTCTCTGCAGCATTCACGCCATGCATCTGAAACACATGCTTTGACGTATCCATGCCAATACGAATAATCTTGTCCATGGGCGGCCCCTTCGATTGAGATCTTAACAGCTCATTCTGGCACATTTCGATGCCGTTCAGGGGCCGTCCACTCCAGCATCAAGGCGACCAGAGCGAGGCAGTGGCACGTGAGAATTCGAGAGTTCGCGGATCAAGAAAGCTACTGCAAGAGGTTGGATCAGCTCTGCGCTCGAATATTATGACTTCTTCATTTATGCGACGGCCGCATCGTTGATTTCCTCAATGGGTAAGCCGAGTCGCATTGTTTGTTCAATGACGAGCAAAACGGACGTCGATCACTGTATTGCCCGAAATTTGGCTTTCAGCATTCTGTGATGAAAAGCGTCAGTGGGAGACCTTGCGATTTACAAGGGCTACCGCTCTAAAAGCGTAATGAAATAACGAACAGCTGGCGACATGAAACTCCTGGCGCGATGGCTGATGTCAAAGAAGCGGTGCAATGTGGTGGAGGGGTTTTCAATCTCGGTGATCTCTCCTGTCTCAAGGTTCCGCCGGGACATGAAGCTCAACAGATCTGTTTTCATCATGATAGCGGGAGCAGCAACCAGTGGCGCGGCGGTTATGATCGTTTCCGGCCGTGCCAGACCGGCCTTGAGAAAGACTGCATCAAGCCATTGTCGGGTCGAAACCGACGGCATCGGCAATACCCATCCATAGCCAGTCATCGCCTCCAGAGAAGCCTTCCTCCCGGCCAGCGGATGACCGTTGCGCGCCACGACGACGACAGTGTCCGATAGAAGACGGGCCGATACTATCGCATCGTCGGTCTGGCCGGTGCGGTGTGGGCTGATGGCGATATCAATTACGCCGGCGCGCAAGGCTTCCTGCAGCACGTCGTCCATGCCGACGCGGATTTCAAGACGAAGGTCCGGTGCCCTTTCCTGCATCGTCCGGCAAATTTCCGGTAGGACGAAAGAAGCGATCGACGCGGAGCAGCCGACTCGCACGACGCCGGCGATGCCGCTGCGATAAGACGAAACCTCCCGCTGTATCTCCTGCAAATCCTGCTGCAGCAACTGGTAACGCTCACGCAGTAGTTGCCCGGATTCGGTCAATGTGATCCCCCTACCGACCCTGTTGAACAGCTGAACGCCGTAGGATTGCTCGAGGCGACTGATGCATTTGGAAAGCGCCGGCTGGGAAATATGCAGCTCGTCGGCGGCCCTGCCGAGATGACAATAGTCTGCGACCTTTAGGAAGTAGCGTATATCGCGAATGTCCATTCGATAACCAAAAGTAATGGATGGTTGAAATGTTACAAATAGACGAAGGTCTTTTATCCAGTCAATAATGGGCTCGTTCAAGAATGCAGCCGTCTCGGAAGATCGGTTGAGAAATGCAAGTTATGAATCCGGTGGCGGATGACCATGCTTGCACAAGAAGGGCGGTCATGGGCGGCTATCTCTATGGAGGAGTGACGATCTATCGCTGAGCCCGGCTCAGCTCTCCCTATGTCAGCCTGCAGGCTGCGCTGTGTTCCCGCAAAAAAATTATCGGCGGCTATTGCGACCTGGGAGCAGTTTCCTGGCCGGCCGTCGTTCAATCGGCAAAAAAGGTTCGACACGATGAAGACTATCGGCTTCCTCGGCTTCGGCGAGGCATCCTTCAATATTGCGGAAGGTCTGCGCGACGAGCATCTGGCGGGAATCCGCGCCTACGACGCTGCCTGGGAGAAGGGGCCGTCAGGAGAATTGATAAGGACGCGCGCGGCAAAAGCCGATGTCGTCCTCGAGTCATCACTTCAAGCCCTCGTCGAAAAGGTCGATATCGTCATCTGTTCTATCAGCGCCAACATGGCGCTGCCGGTCGCGGAACAATGCGCACCCCTGCTTCGGCCGGACCAGCTATACGTGGACATCAACTCCGCCGGACCGGATACCAAGGTGGCGGTCGATCAAATCGTCTCGCCGCGTGCCACCTTCGTCGATGTTGCCGTCATGGGCACGGTGCCTGGCAACAGGCACAAGGTACCGATGCTGGCGTCAGGAAAGGGCGCCGCCGCCTTTGCGGATTTCTGCAATCGCTACGGCATGAAGGTGACAGCCCTGGACGGCCCTGCCGGCAAGGCGTCGGCCTCGAAGATGTTCCGCAGCATCTTCATGAAGGGGTACGTCATGCTGCTTCTGGAGGCGGTGATCGCCGGACGGCAGTTCGGTCTCGAAGACGACGTGCTGGCCTCGATCCGCGCCTCGATTACCGGCGGCGATTTCCTGCAGAACGCCAACGACCTCATCGCCCGCGGCGTCATCCACGCCGAGCGTCGCGAACACGAGATGGACGAGGTGATCGCGACGCTGCAGAGCCTCGGCGTCGATGACACGATGTCGCGCGCCACCAAGGAAAAGCTCGCCTGGTGCGTGAAGCACCGCTTCAAGGAGCATTTCCAGGGCAAGCCGCCCGCCGACTACCGCGAGATTTTCTCAGCGCTGCAAGCCTAGCGATCTTCCAAGCAAAGGGATGACTTCCATGCCGAACCCCGGTTTTCGAATTTTCACGCGGATCGATCGACCGTCTGCTAGCCTCATCGACGGCTTCAGGGATCTTCCGGTCGCCAATATCGGCGACTGCATGAACCGCGCTTCCATGCTGGATGCCCGCATTCGCAAGATCAGCAAGGGCAACCTTCTTGGGCCTGCCTTCACCGTCAAGTCGCGTGCCGGCGACAACCTCCTGCTGCACAAGGCACTCGACATGGCTCAGCCCGGCGATGTGATCGCCTTCGATGCCCATGGCGACCTCACCAATTCGATCACCGGTGAGCTGATGATGCAGGCGGCCGCGCAGAAGAAGCTCGGCGGTATCATTATCGACGGTGCAATCCGTGACCTTGCCACGCTTCGTGAGATGGACCTGCCGATCTTTGCGGCCGGCGTCACTCCGGCAGGTCCCTACAAGGAGGGGCCGGGCGAAATCAATGTGCCGATCTCACTCGGCAGCGTCGTCATCATGCCGGGCGATATCCTGGTCGGCGACGACGACGGCATCGTGGTCGTTCCCCCCGGCGATGCAACCGGCATTCTGGAAAAGACCAGGAAGAAACAGGCTGCGGAGACCGAGAAGATGAAGTCGATCCTTGCCGGAACGCTGGATACGTCATGGATCGACAAGGAGCTTGCAGCGAAGGGCTGCGAGATCATCGAAGACAGCTATCGCTGATCGAAAGCGTGGCAATCGAGCGGGCTTGTCTGATGCGAAGCCGCCTGCTGTTTGCATTTCAATCCGGAGAGAGAGCCTTGCCGACAGGCTTGAGGATCGGCTTTACATGAATCTAAGGAGGAGGTTCGGATGTTGAACCAAAATGGAATTTCAGGGTCGACGATTGCCGTCGACAGCAGTGATGAGAGCGAGCAGGAAATCAAGGCGATTGCCTGGAAGCTCGCGGTTCGGCTTGTGCCGCTTCTGATCGTCGCGCAGCTGCTTGCCTATCTCGATCGCGTCAACCTCGGCTTCGCGTCGATTACCGCCAACCAGGCGATCGGCATAAACACGATCGAATATTCCTTCGGCGTCAGCATCTTCTTCCTGTCATATTTTCTCTGCGAATATCCGAGCAACAAGATCATGATGCGCGTCGGCGCGCGCCTCTGGATTTCGCGGATCATGATCACCTTCGGGCTGATCGCTGGATTGATGGCCTTTGTTGTTGGCCCCTATTCCTTCTATGCTATGCGAATCCTGCTCGGCGCGGCCGAGGCCGGGTTCTTCCCCGGCGTGCTGCTGTTCCTGACATTCTGGTTTCCACGGCAATATAGGGCCCGCATCATCGCCACGTTTCAGGTCGGTATCCCGCTCTCGAGCACGATAGGCGGGCCGATCTCCGGCGCTATCCTTGGCATGGACGGCGTCCTCGGCTTGCACGGGTGGCAGTGGCTCTACATTCTCGAGGCTTTGCCTGCTGTCCTGCTCGGGCTGTTCTGCCTGTCCTATCTCGAAGATCGTCCGGCGGAATCCAGGTGGCTGACCGTGCGTGAACGTCAGGTCCTGCAGGCGCGCCTCGACCGGGAGAATGTTCAAGGCGCCTATGTCTCCCGGCACGGCTTCGGTCTTGGGCTGCTTGCCGATCGCCGCGTACTTTTCTACGCGCTCCTTTACTTTACCACCACCGCATCCAGTGTCGGCCTGAGCTTTTGGTTGCCGCAGATTATCAAGGGCTTCGGCGTCAGCAATGTCGTCGTCGGCCTGCTGAGCGCCATTCCGTTTGCGCTCGGATGTATCGCGATGGTCGTTTGGGGCTATCTCTCCGACCGCCGGTTTGAACGGCGCTGGTTTACCGCAATTCCGTGCTTTCTTGCTGCCGCCGCCATGGCTTCCTGCGTGTTCAGCGACAGCCTCTCGGTTCAGATGACGCTGGTCGCGATAGCAGGTATTGGCATCTACGCTGTCAAGGGACCATCACTTTCGCTGATGACCGAAGGGCTCAGCGGTGGCGTCAGCGTGGGCGGGCTTGCGCTTGTCAGTTCGCTGGGGAATCTGTCCGGCTTCGTGGCACCCTTCGTGATGGGCTGGATCAAATCGTACACCGGCAGCCATGTCGATGCGCTGGTGTTCCTTTCGGTGGTCGTCTTCCTGGGTGGGCTTCTAGCGCTCACGACCGACAGGCTCGGCATGCGAGATCGCGTATGATGAGCAACCTGGAGACGCCGAGCGGTGCCGAAGCGATACCCAGCTGGACTGCACCTACCGGATCGGTCGATGCCCATATTCATCTCTATGATATCAGGTTCGCCATCGATCCGCAGGCCAAGCTACGTCCGCAGGGAGCAACGCTCGAGCGCTACAGGAACGTTCAGGAAAGGCTCGGACTCCGTCGTTGCGTCGTCGTCCAGCCATCGACCTACGGCACCGACAATGCCTGCCTGCTGCATCACCTGCAGCTCATGGGTTCGGAGGCAAGGGGCGTTGCGGTGATCACCGAGATGATGAGCCAGCATGAGTTGGCTCATATGCATGAGCTGGGCGTGCGGGCGATCCGGTTCAGCCCGGCTCGGGATGTGGGACAGAGCCTCGACGTGCTGGAACTTCTGGCGCGGCGGGTGGAGGCCTTCGGCTGGCATGTACAGCTGAACGCGCGCGCCCCGCTTCTGGCAACGCTTGCGCCGCGGCTGATCGCCCTCAACATTCCCGTGGTGATCGATCATATGGGTCGGTTACCGCAGCCCGGCAGCATGAGCGATCCGTCGTGGAATACACTTCGCCAGCTGGTGGACGCGGGCCGCACATGGATCAAGCTCTCTGGCGTCTATCTCGACAGCATGGACGGCCCGGATCTCTACCCCGATACCTCGGCGATTGCCCGGGCATGGATCGCAGCGGCGCCAGAGCGGCTATTGTGGGGAACGGACTGGCCGCATCCGGCGGCCCTTGCCGGCGAAATGCCCCTTCCGGATGACGTTGCCCTCTTCAATATGTTGGGTGAATGGGCGCCCACGGCCGAACTGCGCTATAGAATTCTGGTGGAAAATCCTTCCAATCTCTACGGTTTCTCTCCACCTGTTTCGCAAAACCGTCAACCGGATGCCGCATCTTGAGACTTCGCGCCTACATCACCCACACACCTGCCGAACTCGCCAATGCGTTTCCCCCGGATTGTCTGGCGCTTCTCGGGAAGTATGTCGATCTCATCTATAACCAGCAGGATGAAACGCAGGCCGGCGCGGACCTCGCTGAAGCTGCGGAAGGATGCCAGATCATCGTCGCACACCGGTCGGTTCCTGGCATGGCGGAGACGTTCGAGTCTTCGAAAGCGCTGCTCGCATTCGTGAGATCGGCGGTCGATGTCAGCACGATCGATATCGATGCGGCATCGAGGCATGGAGTCCTCGTAACGAGGGCGTCGGCCGGATTCTCGGACGCTGTCGCCGAACTGGGATTGGCGCTCATGCTCGAACTGGCGCGCGGCATTTCCCGCTACGGCCGGTCGCCGTCCGTCGCTGCCATGCCGATCCGGCTCGGCATTCAGCTTCGGGGAAAGACATTGGGCATTGCTGGCTACGGGCGAATAGGCCGCAGGCTTGCGGACATGGCACTGTCGCTGGGATTACGGGTGGTCATCTTCGATCCGCATTCCGACGAGACCGACCCGTCCGTCACGAAGCTCCTTCTTGATGACCTGCTGGAGATTTCGGATTTCGTCGTCTGTCTCGCTGCGGCCACGCCCGAAACCGCAGGGCTTTTCGGCGCCGCTCAATTTGGCGCGATGAAAAGAGGCGCCTACTTCATAAACCTGTCGCGCGGGATGCTGGTCGATGAGGACGCCTTGGCTGCGGCGCTCGACAATCGCAGGATTGCTGGAGCGGCGCTGGATGTCGGGCTCGGTTCCGACCAGAAGCCCAGTGAACGTTTTCACAATCGTGACGATGTGGTGGTGACGCCGCATATCGGCGGCGTTACCGCCGAAGCGCGCCGGTATCAGGCGGAATGTGTCGTGGAGCAGATCGGACAGCTGGCAAGAGGGGAGTTGCCGGACGGCGCACTGAATGCCGCTTTCGCGACTCGATTTCGATACGGCCGTTGATCATTGACGCTCACCAATTTCCGAGATCTTTCAGCGTTTCATGGCGCCGAAAGCATCTGCAGGGCAGCTGCGTAATTCGTCTCCATCGCCTCGATATGGCTGCGAAGCAACCCGCGGAGGCGATCCACATCCTTCAACTTTACGGCCTCAACCATCTGCTGGTGCTCCTCGAAGGTCTTCTGCCGATGCAGTCCAAGCGCATCGGAAAGATGCGTGCGAAGAGCCGCCATGCGGCCTGCAACAATGTCGAAGGCCTCGACGAAAAGCGGATTGCCGCAATGTTCGAAGATGGCATCGTGAAATTCAGTATCCGCTTCAGCATAGGCGAGGGAGTCGTCGCTTTCGCGGGCGATCTGCATTGCATTGAGCGCTTTCAACATGGCGCGGGAAAGAGCCTGCGGCGACCGTTCCACGGCCCAACCTGCCGTCAGCATTTCCAGATGGAGGCGGTATTCGACCAGTGAATGAAGGTCTTCGCGTGTCGGCTTGAAAACGAAACTGCCGCGGCGCGGCAGAATCACGATCAGCCCCTGCAACTGCAAGATCGTCAGCGCTTCACGTACCGGCGTCCGGCTGACGTCCATGGCAGTCGCGATCTTTTCCTCCGAGAGAGCCTCGCCGAGGGAGAGTTCGCGATTGAGAATGGACGCCTTGAGCCGGTCGGCCACGATGGCGGCAAGCGATTGCTGCCGGCTGATCGGGCTCTTCTTTAGCGGATTGATGTTCCTGTTTGCCTTCATGCCCGCCTCGTCCATGGCCTCTTTTATCTCAAATTCCGAATCCGTCCAGCAGCGGGCGGACCTATGGAATGGGCTGCGGGCTGGCAAGGTGTCAATTTATCAGGATGATTTTTGCCGCATCCACGTCTCCCCGGTCAATATCGGCGAAGGCTTTCGCACCGTCAGACATCGGGCGGGTCTCGATCCAGTTGAGCGGCCCAAGGCGGCCAGAGGCAAGCAGAGAAACGGTCTCGCGAAAATCGGCCATTGAATAGCAGTAGGAACCGAGGAACGCGATTTCCGAAAGGGTCATCCGCCGCACGTCCACGCCCTCCGAGCCGGGAAGGAGGCCGAGATGCACGATCGTACCTCCCCGCCGCGCCATCCTGAAGGCGGCTTCCCGGGTCGCCTTTGCGCCGACGGCGTCAAAGACGAGATCGATGGATCCAGGAGCGGGAGCAGACGGCCCGTCCGGATCATAAGCGAGGATGGCCGCACTGGCGGCGGATGCTGTTTGGCGTCGCATCGCGCTTGTCTCCCCGAGCATCACCGTCTCCGCGCCCTGCGAAATGGCAACAAGCGCCGTCGCAAGCCCGATCGCGCCGCCGGCGAGAACGGCAACCTTGGCGGCTGAGAGCGGACGACGCAGGCCGGCGATGCCGATCCCCACCGCGTGATAGGACACTGCCACGGGCTCGGTGAGTGCTGCGGTCACGAAGTCCATGCTGTCTGGAATCTCCACGAGGTTGGCTTCCGGCACCACGATCCTTTCGGCAAAGGCGCCGGCATGTGGTGGAAGCCCGATATTTTTCTGCTTCTCGCAAAGCTGCGGCGTCCCGGACAGGCACTGGTTGCATCGCCCGCAGGTTATCAATGGATTGACGGTTGCGCGCCGTCCGGCCATCGCGCCGGTTTCGACGATGCCGGCCATCTCGTGGCCCATGATCATGGGCGGAACGCGGCGCGGATCATAACCATGATAACCATGCATGTCGGAACCACATATTCCGCAGGCCTCGACCTTGGGGCCACCTCACCTGGACCTGGTTGAGGTTCATCCATGAGCTGCAGCTTCATATTTTCCTTACCGAGATAGACCAGCGCCCTCATTGAATCCTCCTCACCGACGACTGCCTGATGCTTGCCAACTGAGGTACTGTATGTCAATAACTGAGGTACTGTATGTCAGAGAATTCGACGAAATGGGTAGGAACGCTGGCAGACGACCAATTCACCTCAAACGAAGCCCTCCACCAATGAAAACGCTCAAACGAAGCCCTCCACCAATGAAAACGGATGAACGCGCGTGAGGAGACTGTATTCGCTTTCCTATATGACGTTGGAAACCAGCCCGCCGGACATGATCGAATTCGCCGCTGCGGCTGGCTATGATCTGGCAGGCATCCGCATGATGCCCTCTATGCCGGGCGGCCAGGCATTCCCACTGATGAACGACCCGGCCATGCTTCGCGAAACGAAGAGACGGATCGCCGATACCGGTGTCACGGTTCTCGACGTTGAAATCGCCCGGATCGATGGTGTCGCGCAATGTGAACTCTGGCTTCCGATGCTCGAAGCTTCCGCAGAGGTCGGCGCCCGTACGATCGTCGTCGCCGGGGATGATCCCGATGAAGCGCGAATGACCGAGACTTACGGGCAGCTATGCGATGCGGCAGCGCAATATGGCCTGACCGTCAATCTCGAATTCACCCCCTGGACGGCACTCAACAATGCCGCCGCAGCCAGCCGGATCGTCGCCAACGCAGCACGCGACAACGCAGAGATGTTGATCGACCTCATCCACGTCGCGCGCTCTGCGACCAAGCTTGCCGATATCGCCGCCATCGATCCGGCCCGCATGAGTTATTTCCAGATCTGCGACGCACCTGCCGACATTCCGACAAGCCGCGAAGAATTGCTGTTTACCGCACGACAGGCGCGCCTCTTGCCAGGTGAGGGCGGCATCGATGTCTCCGGCCTCGTCAATGCCTTGCCCGACGACCTGATCGTCAGTGTCGAGGTGCCGAACCATTCGCAGCTGAAGGCCTTGGGGCCCCTAGCTTGGAGCAGGAGAACTTTGAACGTCTGCAGGGCATGGATGGAGCAACTCGATACTGCCCGAATAACGGAAAGAAATGAGAGTGGACAATGAATGCTCTGCAACCCGCGGCAACGCCGCCATTCGATAGTGGATTGCTCGACCGGTTGATGGAGGAGAGGGGCCTCGACGTCCTCCTCGTATCATCCAAGCATAATGTCCAATATCTGCTTGGCGGCTATCGCTTCTTCATGTTCGATTACATGGATGCGACGGGTCTCAGCCGTTATCTACCGATCCTGATCTATCCGCGGGGCCGCCCCGACCTTGCCACCTATATCGGCAATCCCAATGAGGTCTACGAGCGCGATCTCGGCCGCTTCTGGCCTGATCTCGATCTGAAGGCACGGGGATCGGCCGATGCGATGCGTTATTGCCTTGACCGGATGAGCGCTTGCGGCATCTCGCCATCAGCCATCGGCGCGGAACTGGGTTTTCTGCCTGCCGATGCGTTTCAGATCCTTCGTTCCGCTTGTCCGCAGGCGGCGATTTCCGATTGCGTCGAAGTCCTGGAGACGTTGCGCGCAATCAAGACCGCACCCGAGCTTGATCATCTTAGACACGCTTCCGAGGGCGTGATTGACGCCATGCTGGCGACGTTTTCCAAGATTGAGCCGGGGCAGACTAAGCACGATATCGTCGATATCCTGCGCCGAGAGGAAACGCAACGCGGCCTGCTTTTCGAATATTGCCTGATCACTGCCGGCAACAGCCTCAATCGGGCGCCGTCCGAGCAGCGGGTGCAGGCAGGCGATATCGTGTCGCTCGATTCGGGCGGAAACTATCACGGCTATATCGGCGATCTTTGCCGCATGGGTATTCTCGGCGAACCTTCGTCGGAACTGGAAGACGCGTTGGCATTCATCGAGGAGATCCAGCAGGCGGCTCGCCGCCCGATCCGTAACGGTGCGATCGGCCAGGAGATTTTCGCCGCGACCGCACCGTTCCTCTCATCCGAGCGCGACGGGCGCATGAGCTTTGTTGCGCATGGAATGGGTTTGATTTCCCACGAGGCGCCAAGGCTTCTCGACGACGGGCCGATTCCCTATCCGGCCGCGCACCGAGCGCTGGCGCTGGAAACGGGCATGGTCTTGTCGATCGAAACCACCTGGCAGCATCCGCGCCTCGGTTTCATCAAGCTCGAAGATACAGTGGCCGTCACCGAGTCCGGATGGAAAGCCTTCGGTGACGCCGGACGAGGCTGGAACCGATGCGGCCATTGATCGGCCTATAAAGGCCGAGCCGGACCGCTTAATCAGGAAGCGGTCCGATATGGTCCAGTGTCGGGCTGCGGGCGGCGCGGCCGCCTGTGGCCCTGCCTGGCTCCGTCTCCGTATTGTAGCGCTCTACCATCATCAGGATGTGCGTGCGGAGGTTGTCCAGCGCCTTCTTCATCTGCCCGGCTTCCAGCATCTCGACGATAACAAGATGTTCGGCGCTTGCCTGCTTTCGGGTCGGGAGCGTCGACCGATGCGAGCGTAGGGCCGCAACCTTGCTCGACACCAGGCGATAGGCATTGATGAGATAGGGATTGCCGCAATATTCCAGCGACACTTCATGAAAGCGGTCGTCGGCACGAACACTGCGCAAGCTGTCGCCGGCTTCGCAGGCAGCGCTCATGTCTTCGGCAGCAGCGCGCATGGCTGCGAGTGTTTCGTCCCGGCGCCGCTGCATTGCAAGGCTCAGCGCTTCGAGTTCAATCGTCTTGCGGAATTCGCAAAGGTTCTGGGTGTCTTCGCGCGTCGGCATGAAGACGAAGCTGCCCCTTTGCGGGCGCACATCGATCAGCCCCTGTTGCTCGAGCGTCGCAAACGCCTCTTTGACCGGGCTTCTGCTGACGCCAAGGGTTGTCGCCAGCTTATCCTCGGATAGCGCATCCCCTAGTTCGAGCTCTCCGTCGACGATGGCTCGTCGCAACCGCTCGGTCACACGAGCGCCCAGCGAGGATTTTGGTCTCAACTCCATTCCCGCGCCTCCCAATCTGTTCTATCGATCGCATCAGGCGACCATCCGCAGAGCATCGCCGATTCTCTACGATGCCAATCCCTAGAGTTGCAATACTCCGAAACCAGTCCGCCGTCGCCCGTTAGCTCTGAAGGGCATCCAGAAAACGGCGCGTTGCTGCCATCCCCTTTTCGGCACGCTCACCAAAACTCAACGCTGAATCACCCTTGTGAGGTGTTTCGACACTGATGACGATGTCCCGTGGAAGGACCGACATGAGCTCATTCAGCCAAAGGCCGCCATCGCCCGGAAACATGCGCGCGGTCCTTGCCTCGGATATGCAGGCGGCGTTGTCGGCCGGCTGTTGGGCGGGTGCATCACAGAGCTGAAGGTAGAGAACCAGCCCTTCCGGCAGGGCTGCGACATCAGTGGGATTTCCGCCGGAGCGCGACAGATGCAGCGCATCGAGAAGAATGCCGACATTGTCTCGACCGGATGCGGCTGCGAGACGGGCGGCATCCTGGATTGTCGCTGTCGAGCGCCAGCGCATGAATTCGATCGCCATCTTCATGTCGTGGCTTGCCGCCGCATCGGCGATCTGGCCGAGCTTGTCGCCCGCCCGGGACAGGTCTGGGTCCTCGCAGGTGATCTGCATGACGGGGATGCCGAATTCGGCAGCCGTCTCGATCACGGGTAGCCAGCTTTCGACGGCGGTCTGCGGCAACAACGTAAAGACTTCACCGTCATAATAGGAGATGCCGAGGTCATCGCCCGCCTGTATGACCTCGCGGATCAACGGCCGGTTTCCGACGATCGGGTGGGCGAGATCCAGTCCATGCGGGGCGATCAGTCGCAAACCGGCCATATCGTAGCCGGATGCCGCAGCGACCTTCACATGTTCGATGGGCGGGCAGCCGAATACGGTGAGGAAGGCAAGCGAGAGAGGATATCGTTTGTACATGGTCTGATCTCAATAGGTTGCGCGGCCGCCGGAGACGTCGAAGACCGCCCCCGTCGAGAAGGAGCATTCTTCGGATGCAAGCCATGAAACCAGGGCTGCGACCTCATCTGCCTGACCAAGGCGGCCGACAGGAATCTTGGACGTTACATAGGCGATGAACTCAGGCGTCAGCTGGTTCATCATCTCGGTTTCGATGGCAGCGGGCGCAACGCAATTGACGCGGATCTCAGTCGTCGCCAGTTCCTTACCGACCGATTTCGTCAGGCCGATCACGCCGGCTTTCGATGCCGAGTAAGCCACGGCATTGGGGTTACCTTCCTTCCCGGCGATCGAGGCAATATTGACGATTCGACCGTAACCTGTCTTCAACATTTCGCGGACTGCTGACTGGCAGCAATGGAAGACCGCATCAAGATTGAGCGACATCACGAATCGCCAGCCGTCGCGCGGATATTTCTCGAAGCTTTCCACCGGTCCATTGTGGCCAGCAGCGGTGACGAGAATACCGAGTGGACCCATGTCGGCGGCGACTTGTGCCGTTGCGGCGTCGACCGCAGCCGGATCCGTCACGTCGACGACATAACCCCGGGCACCCGGCAGTTTTGCAGCTGCCGCTTCGACGCGTTCGCGATCGATATCCCAAAGAGCGACCTTGTGGCCTTTCGCCGCCAGGCGAGCTGAAATCGGAAACCCGAGACCGCCGGCTCCTCCTGTCACGATTGCGACGCGTGCAGCTTCTTTTTCCATTGTGACGTCCTCCACCTTTCATTCGCCCATCTTGGTCAATCGACAACGACGCGCTTGACTTTTGCAACATACTAACATTCTAGTATCCTACATGAGTTGGAAATGACGTGATTGTCAAGCTGGTGAAAACCAGAAGTGGCATGTCGGAGGAGGTAGGAATGGGATTAAAGGGCTCCGCCTTTCTTGCGATGTGGCATGACATCGCCGAAGGCGCAGATCGTACCTATATCGAGTGGCACACCCGCGAGCATATGCCGGAGCGCCTATCGATTCCCGGCTTCACGATGGGCAAGCGTTTGCAGGCGCCCGGCGCCTCGCGTCATGTCTTCGGAACTATCTATGCTGGAGAGAGCCTCGATACTTTCCGGTCTCCGGCCTACCTCGAACGTCTCAACAACCCGACGCCGTGGACGGCGAAGATCGCTCCGAGTTTCCAGAATTTCCTGCGGGTCGCCTGTGAAAAAATTGCAACGGCCGGTTATGGCGATGGCGGCAGCATGGCGACGGTCCGCCTGGACCTGTCGGGAGACGGTGCTGAAGAGCGGTTGAGGGCCGAAGCCCAGTCGCTTGCTCAACACATCCTGACGCTAGACGGCGTGTCCTGCGTTCATATCGGTGTTTCCCGAAACGAGGTTTCGAGCGTGCGCACACGCGAAACCGAGCTCCGCGAAGAGATGAACGAAAGCGGCTTCGACGTCGTGATCCTCATCGAGGGATCGTCGAGCCCGGGCCTGCGATCCGCCTTGCCGCAAGCCGAGCAGCTGGCAATCGCCAGTGGCGTCCTGACCGCTCCGATCAGCAACATCTACGAAACCGCCTTCTCTTTGACGGCCGAAAATATGAAGGCGTCCGCATGAGCCCGATATTGCTCACCGGCGGCGCCGGTTTCCTAGGCGGCTGGATCCTGAAGGCGCTGGCAGGGCAGGGTCATGAGGTTCGCATCTTCGATCGCACGACCGATCGGCGCATCTTGCGGGAGATTGCCGGCGAAGTGGCGGAGCGCGTCGACTGGTTCCAAGGCGATATCACCGATGGTGCGGCGCTTGCCGAAGCGGCTCGCGGCTGCTCCTCCATCATCCATCTTGCAGCTTTATTGACCCCTGCCTGTATGAACGATCCCGTTCTCGGCGCCAAAGTCAATCTGATCGGCACGCTGAATGTCTTTGAAGCGGCCAAGGCCAATGGAATTCGCCGTATCGCCTACGCAAGCAGCGCAGCGGTATTCGGCCCGGATGACGGAGCGGCACCCTATCCGGTCACGCAATATGGTGCGTTCAAGCTGGCCTGCGAAGGAAGCGCGCGCGCTTATTGGCGGGACGCAGGCATTGCAAGCATCGGCCTGCGCCCAACGGTCGTCTACGGTCCCGGGCGCGAGAGCGGGCTCACCGCCGGCCCGACGCTTGCCTGCCGGGAGGCGGTTGCCGGCAACGCCTACACGATCGGATATTCGGGTCTGCAGGATCTGGTTTATGTCGCCGATGTCGCGGCTGCCTTTGCAGCGGCTGCAACCCGGCCGTTTGAAGGCGCGCATGCGCTCACCCTGGGCGGCGCGACGGAAGATGTGCCTGATGTGATCGCGGCAATCCTCGCGGAGATTGAGGGTGCGAAGATCGACTATGCAGGACCCGTCGTGCCGATGGCGCCGAACATGGCCCCGACGGACAACGAAACAGTGCTTGGGGCGATACCATTCACGCCGCTGCGACAGGGCATTTCGGAAACGATCGCCCATTACCGAGCGATGGCGACGAGGTCCTGATGGCGGCTCGGCACCACAGTATCGAAACGAGGCCGTCCTGGCTCAGGCGCATGCAGAAAGACATGCGCCATGCGCGCCTCTCTGTCTCGCAGTCGGTGAGGCACCGGCTCTGTCATCATCTTGAATTTGGCCAACTCCGTTTCCGTAAGTGCAGTGTTGCAACGATCCGGTTGGCTAATGAAGGCGCGGGCAACTGCGTGGAATGGCGAAAGAGGAGTTTTGCCGTTTCGAATCCACCACAGCATCAAATCGAAGGAGGACATTTCATGTTGGGTAAATTCTCATTCCGGACCACTGCACTCGCCCTCGTGGCCGGCGTTGGCATGGCGCTTGCGGCATCCGGTGCACAGGCTCAGGCGCTGGAAAAAATCAAGGAAGCGGGCGTCGTCCGCATCGGCGTCATGGGCGAGCAGGCTCCCTGGGGCTCCATCGACGCTTCCGGCAAGAACATCGGATACGATGTCGAAGTCGGACGGCTGATTGCCGAGGAGCTGGGGGTCAAGGTCGAGTTCGTTCCGAACGCTGTTCCCGCACGCATTCCGAACCTCTTGACCGGCAAGGTCGATCTGCAGATGGCCGTGATGGGCATGTATCCCGATCGTGCCAAAGCCGTGCAGTTCTCTGAGCCTTATGCCGGCTTGAAGATCATCCTTCTGTCCAGTGCGAAGAACAAGATCACCACCATTCAGGACGCCAAGGATCTTCGCATCGGCGTGCCGCGCGGGGCTGCGCAGGACAAGGCGATCACCGCGGCACTCGGCGACATCCCGAATATCCGCCGCTTTGATGACGATGCGTCCAACATGCAGGCGCTGGTGTCCGGCCAGGTCGATGCCATTGGCGGCAACACGACCTACAAGCTCAATCTGGACAAGGCTGCACCTGGCAACGATTTCGAGCAGAAGGTGGTCTTCAACGAGCAATGGATGGGCGTGACGACCAAGCTTGGCGACAAGGAGATCAACGCCTGGCTGAACCAGTTCATCGACAAGATCCGCGCGGACGGCCGCCTCGAGGCCATCAACAAGAAGTGGCTTGGCGATGACAAGCTGCCTGACTTCCCCAAGACGCTCGAAGGTGTGCCGTTCACCGTCCAATAAGCACGGCTGAACCCTTTTCATCGAGATCGTGACAAAAAGAGTGCGCGGCCACGTTCGCCGGCCGCGTACCCGTTCAGCAGCGGGAAACTTTCTATGCGGAATATCTTCATATTAAACGGGCCGAACCTCAATCTGCTCGGCCAGCGCGAGCCGGAAATTTACGGTCATACCACTTTCGACGAGATCCGAAGCTGGTGCAGGTCGGACGCTGCCGAGCTTGGAATTTCCATCGATTTTCGCCAGTCGAATTTCGAAGGCGAGATCATCGAGGCGATCCATGCCGCCCGCGAGCAGGCCGCCGGAATCATCATTAATCCAGCCGCCCACACCTTTACCTCTATCGCCATCCTCGATGCCCTGAAGATGTTCAGCGGCCCGAAGATCGAACTTCACATTTCAAACGTACATCAGCGCGAAGCGATCTATCACAAGTCGCTGGTGTCAGTGACGGCAACCGCGGTCATGGCCGGTTTCGGAGCCTACGGCTACCGCCTCGCCTTGCGCGCAATGGCGGAGATGATAGCATGACGCGTATTGCTCTTATGGGTGCCGGCCTCATCGGCCGCGAACATGCCGATCTTCTGAATTCGCACCGCACTGCCGAGATTGTCGCGATCTGCGATCCGGCGCCGGAGGCCGCGCAACTGGCAAACCGCCTTGGCGTGCCGCACTTCACCGATTTCGATCGCATGCTGGACGAAACGAAACCGGACGGTGCTGTTATCGCTTTGCCGAACCACCTTCATGCGCCGGCGGCACTTGCCTGCATCTCGCGCGGTATCCCGTGCATGGTCGAAAAGCCGATTGCAGAAAGCATTGCGTCGGCTGCGCGCATCGTCGAAGCATCCGAACGGTCGGGCGTTCCAGTTCTGGTTGGACATCAGCGCCGCCACAGTCCCGATATCCGTGCTGCCAAGCAGGCGATCGAGAAAGGCGAACTCGGCCCGCTCGTTGCCGTCAATGGCATGACCCTGTTCGACAAGCCCGACGACTATTTCAACACCGAATGGCGCCGAAAGATCGGTGGCGGTGTTCTGCTCATCAACCTGATCCATGATATCGACGTGCTGCGCCATCTGGTGGGCGAAATCGAAAGCATCCGCGCCTTTACCTCGTCCGCGCGACGTGGCTTCGAGGTTGAAGACACGGCCAGCATTTCGATCCGCTTCGTCAACGGTGCCCTTGGCACGTTCCTCATCTCGGACGGCGCCGTCAGCCCCTGGGCTTGGGAGTATACGTCGGGCCAGGCACTCTATCATCCGACGCAGCCCGGGCCATGCCTGTTTCTGACAGGCCGGAAGGCGGCACTTTCGGTGTCGGACATGTATCTCTGGCGCCATGCCAACGAGAATGAGCATTGGCAGCATCCGCTGGTTCGCGAGCATCGTCCGGGTGACGGATCGCTGACCTATGTCAATCAGCTCGATCATTTCGTCGATGTCATCAATGGTAAAGCAGCGCCGCTCATTACTGCGCGCGACGGCATGGCGACGCTTGCCGGAACCCTTGCGGTCGACCTGGCGGCGCGCGAGGACCGAACGGTTACGCTCACTGAAATGCTCGCTGCGGGCAAGGTTGCGGCATGACCAGAAAACTATCGCTTTCCTTTCTCACATGCCTCGGTACCGGGCCGGAAGAATCCGTGCGGGCGGCCGCCGATGCAGGCTATGACTATGTGGGATTCCGCCTTCTTCCGGCGCTACCCGGAGGGCTCGCCTTCCCACTGATGGACGACCCCGCAAGGCTACGGTCGCTACGAAATCTCATCGAAGACAGCGGTATCGGTGTTTTCGACATAGAGATCGTTCGCCTCGCTGCGGACTTTGATCCCGATCCGCTTCTGCCGTTTCTCGAATGTTCCGCTCGCCTTGGAGCACAGGCCGTTCTCGTTGCCGGCGATGATCCGGATGAGGCGCGCCTGACGGCGTCCTTCGTCGCCCTTTGTGAGGCGGCGAGCGATTTCGGCCTCTCCATAAATCTCGAATTCATGCCTCAGTCAGAACTTCGCGACCTTGCCGCGGCGCTGCGGGTGCTGCAGGCGGCCGGCCAGCCCAATCAGGGCGTCATCATCGACGCACTCCACGTCTCGAGGTCCAGGACGCGCGTGGACGAGATTGCCGCCGTACCCCGGGAATGGCTGCATTACGCCCAGATCTGTGATGCGCCCGCCGAAATCCCGGATAGCCGCGAGGCGCTGAACTACACGGCCCGTCACGCGAGGCTGATGCCGGGTGACGGCGCGCTCGATCTTGGTGCAATGTTTGCGGCACTTCCCGCGGATCTGCCGATCGCAGTCGAGATCCCGAATGATCGCCAGTCCGCCGGATTGTCGCCGGCAATCTGGGCAAAGCGAGCAAGAATGGCTTCGCTGAACGTGTTGAACCCAACCGATACCAGGAATGCAAAATGATCGATCCGACAACCAAAACAATTCAAGGCGAGGCCGTGCCTGCACTCGGCTTCGGCACATTCGAGCTGAAAGGACCGGAAGGCGAGGCCGCAATCCGCACGGCGATCGAACTCGGCTACCGCCAGATCGATACGGCGATCCGTTATGGCAACGAGGTCGAGGTCGGCCGGGCGGTGCGCGCCAGCGGCGTGCCCAGGAACGAACTCTTCATCACCACCAAGATCTGGTTCAACGATCTGGCGCCCGAAACCGTCGCGCGCCGCGTCGACGAAAGTCTCGAAAGGCTGGAATTGGATCAGGTCGACCTTCTGCTGGTCCACTGGCCGAGCAAGGAGTCCCCGCTCGGCGAGACGCTGGCCGCCTATGCTGAGGCCAAGGCACGAGGCAAGACCCGATTGATCGGCGTCAGCAACTTCACCTTCGCCCTGTTGAATGAAGCGCTCGATGTGCACAAGGCCGAGCTGTTCTGCAATCAGGTTGAGTATCATCCGTTCCTGTCGCAGGAAAAACTGCTGTCGCGCATGCGCCAGGCCGACATGCTGCTGAACGCCTACCAACCGATCGCGCGCGGCAAGGTCTTTTCCTCCGACCTCCTGAATGACCTTGGCCGAAAATACGGCAAGTCGGCCGGCCAGATCACCCTGCGCTGGCATATCCAGCAGGCCAATGTCGGAGCGATCCCGCGATCGTCCAGGCTCGAAAACATCCAGTCCAACCGCGACATTTTCGATTTCGAGCTTTCGCCGGAAGACATGGCGGCGATCCACGGCCTTGCCCGTGGCGAGCGCTATACCCGCTTCGATTGGGAACCGGAATGGGATTGAGCCGCAAGCTCGCGGGGAGGGATGAGAATGACACTTGATTTCAGCGTGGTCACCGACGTTTGGCAAAGCCTGGCCTTCGGCGCATTGGGAACCCTGTTTCTCGCCGTGACCGGCATGGCCATCGCTACCATCATCGGCGTGTTCGGCGTCGTGATCCTTAGATCCCACATGCGGGTGCCCTCTTTTCTGGTTACGGCCTTTGTCGAGGTGACACGCAACACGCCGTTTCTCGTCCAGATCTACTTCATTTTCTTCGCATTGCCGCTCGCCGGCATCAGGTTGAACCCTACCGTCACCGCCATCCTTGCCTTGGGCTTGAACGGCGGCGCCTATGCGATTGAAATCATTCGTGGCGGCGTCGAAAGCATTCCAAAAGGGCAGACCGAAGCGGGGCTGGCGCTCGGGTTGCACAAGCACGAGATCTTCCGGCTGATCATCCTCAAACCCGCCCTTCGTGCCATCTACCCGTCATTGGCCGGTCAATTCATCCTGCTGACCCTGACAACGGCGATCTGCACCTCGATCTCCGCCTACGAATTGACCTCCGTCGGGCAGCGGATCGAGGCCGAGACCTTCCGCAGTTTCGAAACGTATTTCACGCTGACAGGCATCTACCTGGTGATCTCGCTGGTCACCATGTGGCTCCTGGCGGCAATCGGCCACCGGGCCTTCAACTATCCACAACGTTGAGGAGGACGCAAGATGGGAATGCAGGAAATTACCTACCTTCTGCAAGGGCTTGGCTGGACGCTTATCCTCACGGCAATCGGCTTTGTGGGTGGTATTGCGTTCGGTATCGTCGTGGCGCTGGCGCGCGTGTCGAAGGTCTTTTGGATCCGTATGCTTGCCATCGGCTGGATCGGCCTTTTCCAGGGCACGCCACTGTTGATGCAATTGTTCGTTGCTTACTTCGGCCTTCCGCTGCTTGGCTTCGATTTGCCGGCCTGGGGTGCCGTCAGCATCGCGCTCACCGCCCACGCTTCTGCGTTTCTCGGCGATATCTGGCGGGGTGCCATACAAGCCGTTCCGAAAGGCCAGACGGAAGCCGCCGATGCGCTCGGTCTCCATACGCGCAGCCTGATGGTCGATGTGATCATGCCCCAGGCATTCAGATTGTCGCTGCCGGCGACCGTCGGTTTTCTCGTGCAGCTTCTGAAGGGCACGTCGCTTGCTGCGATCGTCGGATTCATCGAGCTCACGCGTGCCGGTTCGATCGTCTCAAACCAGATTTACAAACCGCTCCTCGTCTTTGCCGTCGTGGGTGCGCTGTATTTCGTGATGTGCTGGCCGCTATCCCTGTGGGGCCGTGGCATCGAGCGGCGCATGGCCGCCATCGCCTCCAAATAGAAAGGAACAATCGTGACCAATACCAAGTCGATCAGCGCCGCGAGCGAGCAGAACACCAACCAGCCCATGGTGGTCATGCACGAGGTGGAAAAGTGGTACGGCGCCTTTCACGCACTCAAGAAGGTCAGCCTGACTGTCTCAAAGGGTGAGAAGATCGTGCTTTGCGGTCCGTCCGGGTCGGGAAAGTCAACCCTGATCCGCTGCATCAATCGCCTGGAAGCAAGCCAGGGCGGTGAGATCCTTGTGGCGGGACATCGCGTGAAGGATGACCAGAAGGCCGTGGACGCGGTGCGCCGCGAAGTCGGTATGGTGTTTCAGCAATTCAATCTCTTCCCGCACAAGACGGTCCTGGAAAACTGCACGCTCGCGCCGATGCGGGTGCGAAAACTGTCGCGGGCCGATGCCGAAGCCACAGCTCGCAAATATCTTGATCGCGTTCGTATCGGCGATCAGGCTCACAAGTATCCAGCGCAACTGTCGGGCGGACAGCAACAGCGCGTTGCCATCGCCCGAGCATTGTGCATGGAGCCAAAGGCCATGCTGTTCGATGAACCGACATCGGCGCTCGATCCTGAAATGGTCAAGGAAGTTCTCGACACCATGGTCGGGCTCGCCCGTGACGGAATGACGATGATCTGCGTGACCCACGAAATGGGTTTCGCGCGCCAGGTCGCCGATCGGGTCATCTTCATGGCCGACGGCGAGATCGTCGAGGAAAACGATCCCGAAAATTTCTTCCGGGCACCTAAGCACAAGCGGACGCGAGCTTTCCTCGGCGAAATTCTCGCCCATCACTGAAGGCTTGCCGGCATCGTCTGAAAATTCACGCGACATTTGAGATGCGGGAGGCATCGCATGCACCGGACATTGGCTGAAACCGGTCAAACCTATGACGTGGCTGTTCTTGGGGGAGGGGCCGGGGGACTCTCCGCCGCGATCTTTGCAGCACTGGAGGGCGCGCGCGTGCTACTTGTTGAAAGCTGCGAATATCTTGGGGGGGCTTCTGCCTTTTCAGCGGGAACGACCTGGATACCGCTGACACGCCACTCGGATGCGATCGGTGCGAAGGACAGCTACGACAAAGTATCGAGTTTCCTGGATCGCGCCGTCGGCAATCAAAGTGCGGCAGCACTCCGCGATGCCTTTCTGCGCGCTGGGCCTGGTGTTATCGACGCCCTTGAAGACAAGGCGGGCGTATTGTTTCGGGCCCGTCCCTTCCACCCGGATTACATGGCTGAACTGGATGGCGCCTCCACTTTCGGTCGAGCGCTGGAGCCGGTGCCGTTCGAAGCGGCCCGTCTTGGTGCAAACCTGAAACTGATCCGTCCGCCGATTCCGGAATTCACAGTGCTTGGCGGCATGATCGTCGATCGTGACGACATTGCCCATTTGCTGAAACTCGGGAAATCGTTGAAATCGACAGCCTATTCGGCGCAGCTGATCGCCCGGTATTACATCGGCAGGCTACGTTTTGGCCGCGGCACGCGCCTCGTCATGGGAAATGCGCTGATCGGGCGTATGCTGACTGCCGCCCTGGAACTTGACGTCGACATCCTCACGGAAGCCGAAACAACCGCCTTCTCTATGAACGATAAGGGCGTCAATGGACTGACGCTGCGCCAGAACGGAACCGAACGGACAATCAGGGTGGGGGGTGGAACGATCCTGGCCTCGGGCGGATTTGCGCAGCACGAGCGGCTGCGTCGCGAAAAACTGCCCGACCCGCAGCCGGAATTCAGCCCTGCCGCACCAGGAAGCAAAGGCATGCTGCATGAGCTTGCCTTTGCCGCTGGTGCCTATCACGGCGATACGGCGCAGCAGCCCTGCTTCTGGGCGCCGGTGTCGCGGCGGCGCCGCAAGGATGGATCGATGGCGATCTTCCCGCACTTCGTCTTCGACCGGTCCAAACCTGGCATCATTTCGGTGGGGCGCGACGGTCGTCGGTTCGTCAATGAAAGCACCAGTTATCACCGCTTTGTCTCGGCGATGTACGCGCTCAACAGGGATGGCAGCCATATACCGGCCTATCTTGTCGCCGATGCCAAGGCACTGAAAAAATACGGACTGGGAATGATCCGTCCCGGAGGGGCCGACATCCAGCCTTTCCTTGCCGACGGCTATCTCACCGAGGGAAGAACACCGGAAGAGCTGGCAGCCGGGCTCGGTATCGATGCCGTTGGTCTGAAAGACAGTGTGGCGCGCATGAATGCCTATGCGAAGACCGGGATCGATCCCGACTTTTCGCGGGGCACGACGGTCTATGAAAAGGCCAACGGCGATCCCACACACGGACCGAACCCGAGCCTTGGTCGACTTGAAACCCCTCCCTTTTACGCGGTCCGTCTGTGGCCGGGCGATATCGGATCGGCGACAGGCCTCGTCGGAGACGAAGACGGTCGGCTTTTGCGCCGCGACGGGACGGCAATCGAAGGTCTTTATGCCTGCGGAAACGACCTGCAGTCGATCATGGGCGGCGCCTATCCCGGCCCGGGGATCACGCTTGGGCCTGCCATCGTCTTCGGTGCTTTGAGCGGGCGCGATGCAGCGCGGCGAGCGGTCCGTTCGAAGACAAGCGCATGACGCTGCGGCGATATCCGCGAGCCTGATGTGCAGTCACAGCTAGGATGGAGAAAACGCTATGAAGACGTCCATTGCGACCGTGTCGATCAGCGGTGATCTGAAAGAGAAGCTCGAAGCGATCGCGAAGGCTGGTTTTGACGGCGTCGAGATATTCGAAAACGATTTCCTGATTTTTGATGAAAGTCCGCGGAATGTCGGCCGGATGGTACGAGATTTTGGGCTCGAGATCACACTCTTCCAGCCATTCCGTGACTTCGAGGGCATGCCCGAGCCCTTCAGGACGAGAACTTTCGATCGCGCCGAGCGCAAATTCGACCTCATGCAGGAGATGGGCGCGGATCTGGTCCTTGTCTGCTCGAACGTGTCGCCCGTTGCAATCGGCGGGATCGACCGTGCCGCCGCCGACTTCCACGAGCTCGGCGAGCGCGCTGCCAAACGCGGAATGCGGGTCGGTTTCGAAGCCCTCGCCTGGGGGCGCCACATCCATGATCACCGTGACGCATGGGAAATCGTCCGCCGCGCCGATCATCCGAATATCGGCCTGATCCTCGATAGCTTCCACACGCTTTCCCGCAGGATCGACGTCAACTCCATCCGGTCAATTCCAAAGGAGAAAATCTTCATCGTCCAGCTTGCCGATGCGCCGTTGATCGACATGGATCTGCTTTATTGGAGCCGCCATTTCCGCAATATGCCCGGCGAAGGCGACTTGCCGGTCCTTGACTTCATGAAGGCCGTCTCCGCAACCGGTTACGACGATTATCTTTCGCTTGAGATTTTCAACGACCAGTTCCGCGGCGGATCCACGAATGCGATCGCGCTCGATGGATACCGATCGGTAGCCCGGCACCAAGCTTCAACCAAGCAATGGCGATGATGAGCCCGAGCGACCGCGCATGAACCCTACTTAGCAGGGTTCGTATTCCAGATATCCCGATGCAGTCGCCATTCGCCGTCGTCGCCCTTCTTCCATACGACAATGTATTTGCCGGTTTCCTCGCTGGTCTTGCCGTCCTTGCCGGGGATTTTGATCGAGTAGGTGCCCTCCTCATACGCGAAATTGCCACTCTCCTCGACCTGCGCCGCTTTCAGTGTCAAATCGGTCAATCCGGCATCAATCCAGCCCTGCCACATCGTCTGAATGCTTTCGCGGCCGGCGACCCGGTTCTCGTTGGGGGGAAACGCTACTGCGTCTTCGGTATAGTGTTGACCCAGGCCTTTCGCATCCTTAGCGGAAAACTTGGCGACGAAGTCGGCAATGTTCGCCTCTATGCTTGATTGAGCTGTCTGGGCACCGGCAGGTTCACCAGCGCCGATAACGAGTGCGATGAAACAAAAAGACACTAGAAAGTAGCGCATCGAAGTCCTCCCTTGGGCGATTCCGGCACTTGTTCTTGGCCTATGGGCACAACTTTATACCGGCAGCCTGGTCAGAGCAAACAACGCTGCGGTTAATTCCTAATCGCATCGCCACGGGCAACGCATGGTGGCCGAACTGACGCTTCTGAAGGAGCGTGTACTCCGACGTTTGTTGGAGTTCGGCTATTCTACTTCGCCACGGCGAAGGCTCATCTTTCGCCGTTTCTGACTCTGTTTCTGTAGCGCTCTCGATCCTCTTCGGAGGCACCGGTCACTACATCCTGCACGAGCACGCTCCGCGACGCTGGCGTGAGCCACGGCTTCGATGGATTTTCTTGTTCCCACAATAGCTTCGCCAGGCGCTCGATCTCGTCGTCTTTCATGAGACGCTCCCATGGTTAAGCCATGCCATCTGAAAAACGCATGGCATGAGAAGTTCGCTCAAGCGCTCGCCAAAGGCAAGTTTCTCGGTGTCCACAGAGGCTTTGGGAATTTCTTAGAGTTATCGGAATGGAGGATTTGCTTCGATCCAGCTGCCCGTGTCTTTGTGGTATCGCTCGTGCTTATGGTTGTGCGTCAACTCGGACACCATCAGCCTGTCGTTCTCTTGAAGGAACTGCTGATAGTAATCGTGAACTTCGGCAGCCGTTCCGCCGCGCAAGCGAAGGCGTATCTCACCGTGGCGACGCTCGTTGCGAGGATGTATGACGCGTGGCTGCCTATCGGCGCAGCAATCCGAAACGCTCGCCGGGCGACAAAAGCGGCGATCGATGCAGCAGACACAGTTGAGGACGCGCAGGCGGCGGCAGACGCGGTAGTGTTGCCGACTCCTTTAACGGGGGAGAGCGAAGATGGTGAGTAAAGTCTGGTTTGCCAACAGCGGTCATCGTTCCGAACAGGTCTCATCCAGCCGCCGCTGGCTAAATCCGTAAGGTTGAGCAGGATTACGGCCGCCTAGAGGTATTCATCTATCCGGCAAACATAATCGAGCAATCGTGATTGCCTGAAGCTGTTGCCTGTCGTTGCGTTTGTGTAAAAAAGGGGAGGCATGTCTCGGGGCATGGTAAGCCAATGCGAAAACTCTCTTTCATTGCCACCACTGTTGGCTTGTTCGTAGCGGCTTCCGGCACCGGTGGGGAGCCTGCTCCAAAAGATATGCCAATCACTTTGAATTCGATATCGCTCAACATTCCGACGGATTACGGGCAACAGAAGGCTACAGGCTTCAAGCCCCGGCGGGACCTCGCATCATGGCCGCTCAGCCTACCATTGGACTGGGACGCAGATCCGTTCCGCGACAGGAATTGGCGCTTTCACCTCCATGCGTGGAGAATGACGGATCCGATTCTTGATCGGTATTCGAAAACCGGCAATGCGGCGTACCTCGACGAGACCATGACCTACATCCGTGACTGGTATTACTTTCATTTGGTTGAAGGCAAAACGACCAAGTTCAGTTGGTACGACATGGCAGCGGGTCTAAGAGCCATGCATTTGGCTTTCCTTGAAGAACAGATCGTAATGGGTGAGTGGAACCCCTCCTCGGAAGACCGAAGCATCCTTCGGAAACTAGCAGTGGTTCATGCGAACCGCTTGCAGGAAGAGGATTTCATAAGCTCCGGCAACCATGGGCTCTTTCAAACTGTCGGCCTCGACATGCTCTGCCAAGAGTTCGCCGATC
This sequence comes from Rhizobium sp. SVR5-9E, assembly GCF_056755095.1. Classification (NCBI taxonomy): domain Bacteria; kingdom Pseudomonadati; phylum Pseudomonadota; class Alphaproteobacteria; order Hyphomicrobiales; family Rhizobiaceae; genus Rhizobium; species Rhizobium sp. SVR5-9E. The sequence continues at coordinate 28,616 of NZ_JBNDHS010000073.1, forward strand.
TTTCCGAGTGCCGTAGGGGGCGAGCATTTGCCGCGAAGATGTATGCCAAGATCGCTGGCAGCCAGTTCACGGACGAGGGGATACATCGGGAAAATTCGCCCCAGTATCATAGGTTCGCTTTGACTGCGATCGAGAACGTCGGTGGCGCCGACAGGTTCAACTTGCCTGATCTGCGGCGGAAGTTAGACCTAGCCCATGAAGCATGGCCTTACCTTATTTTTCCGGATGGCAATGTCGTACAGGTTGGTGACACGGAAGGTAGAGGTGTTCCCTTAAAGGCTCCGGACAAGGATGCCGTCAGAATGGATAACGGGAAAGAGTTCTCAGTACGCGACTGGTCAAAATCTGGTTACATTGTTATCCGGTCAAATCCGCCGCAGCATGACTCCATGCTCTTTGTTACCGGCATGAATGATGTCAAAAGTGGGCACAAGCACGCCGACAACCTGAGTTTTGAGCTGTTTGAACACGGCCGGCAAATCTTCGTAGACAGCGGAAAGTTCTCCTATAACAAGAACGCTTACCGGAACTACTTCAAGAGCGCAGCCGCACACAATACCATCAGCATCGCTGGCAAGCCGCAGACGCCGGATGACGTAAAACTCAATGGATCGAGCTTGAAACCCTTGGAAGTCGGGAAAAACGACTTCATGGTGTCGGGCGCTGCCGACTTCCCAAATCTTGGGTTCACGCAGGCGCGGAAGATCACCTATGCGCCAGCTCGATCCCTCGTTATTGCGGACGCGATTACGTCCGACAACGCCAGAGACTTTGTCAGTACGCTTGTCTTTCCTCCCGATCTTATTCCGTCGATGACCGATCACGGTTTTGAACTGCCGCTTGCCAATGGAAAGCGCATTGTCGGCCGGGTTGAGCAGGACGGATGCCGAGTCGAAAGTGTCAGGGGGCAAGAAGATCCGCCGCTTGGCTGGATAAGCCTAAAATATCTCGAGAAGATGGCTACCACCGTCGTTCGCGCGATCTGCCATGGGAGAGACCTTAACATCACATGGCAAATCAATCTTGATGCTTCATCCTCGTAGCGCGCCTCGTCGGAATCGAACTCAAAATTGAGACGAACGAAAGTCGTCCTTTGGGCGGCTTTTCTTTTCCCACATCGGAAAGTCAATCAACAGCTCAAAACTCTACGCGGCCTCGAGGTTCCGGGGAGGCGGAGACCCGGCAGAAAGTCTGGGGTGCTACTGAGTCTCCTTTTGCCGCAGGGAGGGCGTGTTCACCTTACGTTAATCAGCGCAGGTCCAACGTCCCTCCGCAAAAATAGCGAAGGAATTGAAATGAATGTGATGAAAGCAGTTTGCACCGGGATCGTCGCGATTTGCATCGGCGCCACTTCTTTGACGTCTGTCTCTGCCGCTCCCTTGCAGTCTATTCGTCCTGTAATCGTTGAAAATATCGATGTGGTTCAGGTCCGCGACGACCATCACCGGCGGCCACATCACGGCTCCGTCAGTCGCGATCGGCATGACCGCTACGTTCACCGTGAACACGGTCGCCGCGGCTACTACCACGGATATCGCGGGTATCACGAACACCGCCATGGGTATCGACGCCACAGCGATGGGCTTTGGTATCCAGTAGCAGCTTTCGCGCTCGGCGCAGTTATCGGCGGGGCTATTACCACCCGCTAGGCTGGTCATCTCACGAGCAGCATGTCTGCTGCCTTGCTTCTATAAGGCTCCCTCGCGGGGGCCTTTTTTGTTGCCAAAAGGAACCAGAAATGAACCGCCAAAACCTCTACGCAGCTCCGTGAAGGAGACCCGGCATAGGGTTGTTGGTGGGTTGCCGGGTCTCCTGGTGCCGCGCTGGGGTTCACGAGCGCCGACAACTTGATCGGCGCATGTCGATCGATCCACCGCAATGATCCGGCAAGGATAGCGTCCGGTTAATATCCACCGGACACGTCTCTGTCCGACACATCATCATATTTTTGGAGATCAACAATGCAGGTCCTCGACCGCGCAAATGAATTCGCGCGCTCTCTCGCCAAGGTGCTTATCATCGAAGGCGGCTATTCCAACAATCCGAAGGATCCCGGCGGCGGGTGATGTCAGGTTAAGTTCTTGAAGTACGCGTTCGACAAGACGTGTGGGTCAGGCAACTGTCTCGGCCACGGCCTTCCAATGTGCGATCGCCCTGAGGCGGTGTAGATGGACAGCGATAGCTGAGTGTTTCGAGCGCGGCGGCACGAAGAGATTTCGGACTGCCGAGAAGACGCTTGTGAAGCGTTGCAGCGCGCCTGGCGAGCGAAACCGTTGCATCAGCCGTTCCCGTTTTCGCAGTGGCAAATGCGAATTTTTCGGCGCGATTGTTCAGCCCCTTGAGCGGTCGATGCTCGACCGTGGGCATGATCTGACGCTGTGCCGCGCCCTAGGAGCGAAGCTTGTCGGCGACAATGCGCTTCGACAGGCCTCCCTGGTTCTTCATCAGCCGGATCAGCAGGCGTTTAGCAGCCTTGGTGTTGCGGCGGGTCTGGACGATCTCGTCGAGCACGTAACCGTCCTGATCGACGGCGCGCCAGAGCCAATGTCTTCTCCCGCCGATCGTCACGACCAGGCGAGTGGCGCAGGGGAGTTTCACCCCGCGCTCTCTCAGAACCGGACGTGATACTCTCGCATCATCCGG
>NZ_JBNDHS010000074.1:0-30875 GCF_056755095.1 Rhizobium sp. SVR5-9E
GCAGCCAGTCGCCGCTGCGGTTCACGACAATCTGCTGGCGCACGAAGGTGCCCGGCACGTCGCAGAGAACATAGGCCGGTGCGAAGGTCTTGCCGCCATCCTCGGAAATCCGGCATTTGACAACTGCGCCATCCTGATCGCCGGACGTCTGCGAGGTATAGAGCAGCCAGACCCGGCCATCCGGCGCGGTGAAAATCAACGGATTCTGCTCGGATTTCGCCGGATCATCCGACATCTTCTCCGGCTTGGACCAGCGATCGGCTCCCGGCGCAAGCCGCGACATGTAAATGGAGATGTCACCCATGCCCTCCATCGTGCCGCCGAACCAGACGCAGGTAAGCGTGCCGTCGGCCAGGAAAGCGAGGTTGGCGGCATGGTTTTGAATGCACGGAGACGGCAGATAGGCATCGAAACGGCCGGGCTGAGCGCCATTTGGCCGAAGCGTCCCATCCATCAGAGCCGGAACCTCCTCCGGCAGCAGGCCTGTAGCTTGCATGAGTTTCCTCCCTTACGGCAGCTTCGCGTAACCTTCGGCGAGCGTCGCATATTCGGCATCGCTGAGCGGCACCAGCGGCGGCCGCGTACGCTTCCAGGCAGTATTGCCGGTCTTCAGACCGACCATGGCCTTGATCGTCGGGATCTGGACATAGGAGTTCGACAGCGTGCGGAAGGCGTTGATGCGCGCCTGCGCAGCTTCGACCTCGGCAGCACGCGTCTCGTCATGAACATGATCGTAGACGGTGCGCAGCGAATTCGCGACGAGGTTGGAGGTTGCGGTGATGCAGCCGGCGCCGCCGGCCTTCAGAAGCGGCAGCAGCAGCGGATCGGCACCGCAGAGCACCGAGAAGCCCGGGCAGGCCGCGATAATTGCCTGCATGTTGTTGAAATCGCCTGCAGATTCCTTGATGCCGACCACGGTTTCAGGGAAGGCCTCGACCAGCCGGCTGATCAGCGGAATGGAGAGCGGAACGCCGGAAACCTGCGGAATATGATAGAGGATCACCTGGAGGCGGCTGTCGCCGATCTTCTCCAGCACCTGCGCATAGGCGGCGAACAGCCCGTCGTCGGAGACGCCCTTGTAGTAGAAGGGCGGCAGCATCACCACCTTGGTAACGCCGAGCGAGAGCGCATGCTTGGTGAGTTCGACCGTCTCCGGAATGGCAACCACGCCGGTGCCGGGCAGAAGCTGGTCCGCGGGGATGCCGGCCTCAAGCGCCGCTTCGAGGATGGTGCGCCGCTCGGCCGAAGAGAAGGAGTTGGCCTCGCCGGTGGTGCCAAGCAACGCGACGCCGTGGCAACCTTCGCTGATCAGCCTCCGGCAGTGTTCGGTGAAGAGGCCGAGATCGGGGCTGCCATCGGCATTGAGAGGGGTCGTGGCGGCGCTGTAGACGCCTGTAATCTTGTGATCGCTCAAAGTATCCTCCTCTTCAAACCGGGCCTTCCCGGCACGTTCCTACCGTGCTGAATTCATCGCAACGTGCCGGAGTTGTCAATCTTACAAATTTTAGAAAACCGCGCGTTGGATTTTAATTTATTGATTTTTCTATATTAATTATTGAGTTATGCGGTTTCGACGGTCGCTTCGTTATTTTTTATTGACAGATTTACATTATCGCGCAACTCTTTACGCCATGTCGCGCGGCTTCGGGGAGGGTCTTTCGAACAAGCGCGCTGCTTGCCACGGAGGAGCAAATGACAATTCGCAACGACCAAAGCATTTCGCAGATTTCCCGCCGCGAAGCCCTCAAGCTTGGGCTGGCCGCCGGCGTCGGCTTCACTCTTTTCGGCGCAAGCGCCCGCATCGTGAAGGCGCAGGAAGGCCAGGTGCTTAAGGCTATCAACCCGGCTTTCGACCAGGACTGGTCGCCGCTGCGCGGCGGCGGCAGAACCTTTCGCTGGAATTCCTTCTGGTGGGCCTCGCCGATGTATTTCGACGCCGACGGCAAGCTGAAGCCCTACGTCTTCACGAGCTGGGAATCGCCCGACAAGAAGGTCTGGACCTTCAAGATCGATCCGAAGGCCGTGTTCTCCGATGGCAGCAAGATTACCTCGGCCGATATCAAGGGTTCGTGGGAAGTCGCTTCCATGCCGAACACCAAGAGCCAGCGCGCCGACCAGGTGCTGAGCAAGGTTCAAGGCTACAAGGAACTCGGCGCAGGCTCTGCCACGGAGATCTCCGGTGTTGCCACCCCGGACGAGGGTACGGTCGTCGTCACGCTGACCGAAGCTGACCCGATCTTCTTCATGCGCCTTGCCAACCACATCATCCCGATCACCAAGGCTTCGCAGTCCAAGGGCAGCGATGGCGAGGAAGTCGCAGACTGGTACAAGCCCGACAACAGTGCGGTCTATTCCGGCCCGTTCAAGCTGACCGCGATCGATATCGACGCCGGCACGCTGACCTTCGAGCCGAACGAGAACTTCTTCGGACCGAAGCCGAAGCTCGCCCGCATCGAGATTGCCTCAATCGAAGACAACGTCACGGCAACGCAGCTCATCAAGTCGGGCGAATACAATGCCCATACGGAGCTCGTCACCTCGACGATCATCCAGGATCTTGGCCCGGAATTCTCCGCCGGCCCGATCATTCCGACGAGCCAGCATTTCTGGTTCAACATCTCCCGCGCGCCAATGGACGACCCGAAGGTGCGCCAGGCGCTGATCATGGCGGTCGATCGCGACGGCCTGTTCAAGGCCTCCTATCCCGATGGACCGCACAAGAAGGCGGACCAGATCCTGAACTCGGTTCCGGGCGCCGACAATTCCGGCTTCGAGCCCTTCCCTTACGATCCGGAAGGCGCCAAAAAGCTTTTGGCGGAATCGAAGTATGGTGGACCGGAACGTCTGCCGAAGATCATGTTCGTCGGCATTTCGGCTCCGGCGATCGAGGCAGCTGCACAGTTCATCGCCGAGCAGTGGCGCCAGAACCTCGGCATCACCGCCGTTGACATGAAGCCGCAGCAAGACGCCTATGCGGGACCGGACCAGAACTCCGTGCAGATCTTCCGCGACGACGTCGGCACGCGCGTTCCCGATGCAGCTTCCTATCTTGCCGGCTCCATCGCCTCCACCTCGTCCAACGCCCAGAACAAGCTCGGCGGCTACAAGAACGACAAGGTGGACAGCCTGCTTGCCGAGGCTGCGACCAAGTCCACCGACGATCCGGACCGCGTGAAGCTCGCCCAGGAGGCACAGAAGGCGTTCCGCGAGGATTGGGCGTTCATTCCGTGGTATTCTCAGGCGATGTCCCGCTGGGCAACCAAGGACGTCAAGGCCATGGAGAAGAACCTTGACTGGCAGGTCGTGGCGCCCTGGGACGTTTCCATCGGCTGACCGCAACGACCAAGGCCGCCTGAGACGGCCTGACATCGGCGCGAAGGCCGCAGGGTCTTCGCGCATCTTTCGAGAAGAACCGGCCATCTGCGGTGTTCCCGCCAGTCATGCGCCGGGCAAGAGTGGGAGGTGGCCTTGCTACGCTATGTGCTAACGCGGTTCGCCATCTGGATACCGTCGGTACTGGTCGTGATGATGGCCGTCTATGCGATGGCCTTCTACGGCGCCGGCGATCCGATCAAACTGATCTTCCTTCGCGCGCCGGGCGACGTCGCCTATAATCCGCAGAAGATCGAAGCCATCCGCGAGAGCGCCGGTCTTAACAAGCCTTTCATCGAGCAATTCGGCCTTTACATCTGGAACCTGCTGCATGGCCAGTTCGGCAATTCACTGACCTCCGGCCGTTCGGTCTGGGCAATGGTTTCGGCCGCAGCACCGGTCTCCTTCCAGCTCGCGCTCTGTGCCATCGTCCTGACGGCCGTGGTGGCGATTCCGCTCGGCATGCTTGCCGCGCTCAACCAGAACAGCCGCATCGACTACACGATCCTCGGTTCGGCGCTCTTCCTCTGGGCGGTCCCCGCCTATGTCGCCGGCCCGCTTCTGATGGTGGGGCTGATCGTGCTTCTGCCGATGATCAAGGTGCCCTATGGCTGGGGTGGCATCTTCGACGTGCGCATCATCCTGCCGCTCATCGTGCTGTCCTTCCAGCCGATCGCGCTCATCGTGCGCCAGACGCGCGCCGCCGTCATCGAGGTGCTGTCGGAAGATTTCGTCCGCACCGCCCGCGCCAAGGGCGTGCCGGAGATTGTCGTCGCGCTGAAGCATATCCTGCGCCCGGTGCTGACACCGGTCGTCACCCAGCTCGGCCTCATCATGATCACGATCGTCAACGGCGCGATCTTCGTCGAGCTCGTCTTCGGTCTTCCGGGCCTCGGCCGGTTGACCGTGCAGGCACTCACCAATTCCGATTATCCCGTCATTCTTGCGATCACGCTGATCGGGTCTTTCCTGGTCATGGTGTCGAACCTGCTGGTCGATGTGCTCTATCCGCTGCTCGATCCGCGCGCCGGCGATTCGAGAAGGAGCCGCTGATCATGTCCGCCATTCCCCTCTCCACGGTCGAGACGGTCGACGAGCCGCCGGTCAACCTATGGCGCGATGCCTGGCACCGCCTGAAGCGCAACAAGCTCGCGCTCTTCGGCCTCGCCGTCGTGCTGATCCTCGGCTTCGCGGCGATCTTCGGTCCCTATCTCACGCCGTACGATTATCTGAGCCAGGATCTCGCAGCCAGAAACTCGGCCCCTTCCCTCTCGCATCTCTTCGGGACGGATGATCTCGGCCGCGATGTCTTCAGCCGCGTCGTCTACGGCACGCGCACCGCCTTCCTGGTCGCCGTCATCGTCACCGTCTTCGCGGTGCTGATCGGGCTTACTCTTGGCGCTGTTGCCGGCTTCTTCGGCAATCCCTTCGACCGCGTCATCATGTGGCTGACGGATGTGACGATGTCGGTCCCCAATCTTCTGCTCGTCGTCGTCATCAACGCCTCGCTGAAGTCGCCGATCACTAGGTGGATGGAAGCGCGCTACCTGGAGACGCTCAACCCCTTCTACCGCCAGACGGTATGGGTAGATTTCATCCTCGTCTTCGGATCGATGGCGCTGATCTCCTGGCCACCCTATGCCCGCCTGGTACGCGCGCAGGTGCTTTCCATCCGCAACAGGCCCTATATCACGGCGGCGCAGGCGCTCGGTCTGTCGAACTGGATCATCATCAAGCGCTATATCGTGCCGAATGCGCTGGGTCCGCTGATCGTCTCCGTCAGCGCCGGTCTCGGCACTGCCATGGTTCTCGAAAGCGCCTTCAGCTTCCTCGGTGTTGGCGTCAATCCGCCGACGCCCAGTTGGGGTAACATGATCTCGGACGGCCTGCGTGTCTGGCAGCACTATCCGCATCTCCTTGCCGCCCCGGCGGCCGTGCTCGGCCTTGCCTCGGTTGCCTTCAGCTTCCTCGGCGATGGCCTCAACGATGCACTCAATCCGCGGGGGAGCAAGTGATGAACACCAAGACGAATGAGCGCCTTCTCGACGTCCGCGACCTCACCGTCGAGATCGAAACCAGGCGTGGCCCAGCCGTGGTGGTCGACGGTATCGACCTTCACGTGAACAAGGGCGAAACCCTTGGCGTCGTCGGCGAATCCGGCTGCGGTAAAAGTCTGACCATGCTGAGCCTAATGCGGCTCCTGCCGAACAAGATCAAGGTCACCAAGGGGAGCGCAGATTTCAACGGCCGCGACCTGCAGAAGATGTCGAATTCGGAGCTGCGCAAGGTGCGAGGCGGCGATATCGGCTTCGTCTTCCAGGACCCGATGACCTCGCTCAACCCGGTCATGCGCGTCGGCGACCAGATCTGCGAGCCGCTGATCTATCACAGCAAGATAAGCAAGGCGGAGGCCTGCGCCCGTGCCGTCGAGTTGCTGCGCCTCGTCGGCATCCCAGGCCCGGAAGAGCGGCTGATGGCTTATCCGCACGAGCTTTCGGGCGGCATGCGCCAGCGCGTGATGATCGCGATCGGCCTTGCCTGCAATCCGAAGCTTTTGATCGCCGACGAGCCGACCACGGCGCTCGACGTGACGATCCAGGCGCAGATCGTCGATCTCGTGAAGGAACTGCGGGCCAAGCTCGGCATGTCCGTCGTCTGGATCACCCACGATCTGGCGCTGATCGCCGGTCTCGTCGATCGCGTCGCCGTTCTCTATGCCGGCACCGTCGTCGAGGATGCACCGGTGGACGAGCTTTATGCCCGCCCGAGCCATCCTTACACGCGCGGCCTGCTTTCCTCGATCCCCAAGCTTTCGGATGCGCCGGCAAGCCGGCTTAGTTCGATCGGCGGGACGCCGCCGGAGCCCGGTCGCCGGCCGAAGGGATGTCCGTTTGCGCCGCGTTGTCCGCTGGCCGAGGCGATCTGCCACGAGCAGGTGCCCAAGCTCGAGCCACTCGCCGGCGCCAGCGATCACCGCGCCGCATGTTTCGTCGTTCAGAGAATGCAGGAGGCTGCATGATGGGTGCGCAACCGCTCCTCAAGGTCGAAGGCCTGGTCAAGCATTTCCACGTCAAGCTCGGCGCCTTCGGAGAACGCGCGGCCACCGTCTATGCGCTCGACAACGTCGACCTCGACATCATGGAAGGCGAGACGCTCTCCCTCGTCGGTGAATCCGGCTGCGGCAAATCGACGACCGGCTTCACCATCCTCAATCTTTATCGCGCCACCAGCGGCCGGGTCGTCTACAAGGGCCAGGATCTGGCCACGCTCGGCGAGAAGCAGATGCGTCCCTTCCGGCGCGACCTGCAGATCGTCTTCCAGGATCCCTATTCGACGCTCAATCCCCGCATGACGATCGGCGAGGCGATCGCCGAACCCATCCTCTTCCACAAGCTCGCCACGAAGGCAGAGCTGAAGGACCGCGTCGCGGCCCTCCTGACCGATGTCGGTCTGCCGCCACGCTTTGCGCAGCGCTATCCGCACGAGCTTTCCGGCGGCCAGCGCCAGCGTGTCGCGATCGCCCGCGCGCTCGCCTGCCAGCCGAAATTCATCGTCTGCGACGAGGCGATCTCGGCGCTCGACGTCTCGATCCAGGCGCAGATCATCAACCTGCTACTCGACCTGCAGGAAAAATACGGCCTAACCTACCTCTTCATCGCCCATGATCTCGCCGTCGTACGCCATATCAGCACCCGCGTCGGCGTCATGTATCTCGGTCGGCTGGCCGAGCTTGCGACGCGCGAGGAGCTTTTCGACAACCCGCTGCATCCCTATACAAAGGCGCTGCTTTCGGCTGTGCCCGAAACCGACCCGGAGCATGAGAGGAACCGCAAGCGCCAGATCCTGCAGGGCGATGTGCCGAGCCCCCTCAGCCCGCCATCCGGTTGCCGCTTCCATACACGCTGCCCGATCGCCATGGAGGTCTGCAGCAAGGTGGTGCCGGCTTGGACGGAGGCAAAGCCCGGCCATCTCGTCGCCTGCCATGCCGTCAATCCGGGACAGACCGCATGAGCTTGAAGGCTGCCGTGATCGCCGATGATCTGACGGGCTCGCTCGACACCGGCACGCCCTTCGTCGAGGCGGGCCTGTCTGTCGCCGTCGCCGTGGACGCAGGGGCGATCGAGGAAGCCATTGCCACAGGCGCTGAAGTGGTCGTCGTCAACACGGCCTCGCGGGCGCTTTCCGGCGACGAGGCGACCAAAGTGGTCCGGGCCGCCGGTCAAAAGCTTGCGGCTGCGGCTCCGGCGATCGTCATGAAGAAGATCGATTCCAGGCTGAAGGGAAATGTCGCCGCCGAAAGTGCGGCGCTTGCTGGCGTATTCGAGCGCGAAAGCATCCTGATTGCACCGGCAATCCCGGATCAGCAACGGTTTACCTCCGGCGGCTCTGTCGTCGGACGCGGCGTCGACACGCCCTTGCCGATTGCCGCTCTCTTTGCCGGACGCTCCGAAAGACTCGCGATTGGGGATGCCGAAAGCGATGCGGACCTCGACCGGATCGTGGCGGAAAACGACTGGGCATCGGTTCTCGCCGTCGGGGCGCGCGGTCTTGGCGCCGCCCTCGCCCGCCATCTCGGCCGCGGCCACGCCGGTACCCAGCACCAGGGTTTCGAAGTTCGGGCGGAAACGCTCTTTGCGTTCGGCTCGCGCGATCCGATCACCGCCCGCCAGATGGAACGGCTGGAAAGTTCCGGAACCCTGGCGACCGTGATCGATGCACCGATGGGAGAAGTCGAACCGGTCGGGAATATACGGCTGCCTGCGCTCTTGCGTTGCACAGGAGAAATATCGCATGAGGCTGCGCAGGTCGCGGCGCGCTTTGCGCAGGGTGTGAAATCGGTCATAGTTGTGACGGGGCCGGAAATGCTGATGGTCGGCGGCGGGGATACCGCGCTTGCCGTCTTTCGCGGATTGGGGGTGCGGGTCGTTCGGCCGAAAGGCGAGATCGAAGCCGGCATTCCCTGGTTCGATCTGACCGATGGCGCAGGACGGCAGTTCCGTTGCGCCATCAAGTCGGGAGGCTTTGGCAATTCCGATAGTTTGCTAAGACTGGTTCCCCGAAATCAGGCGGCATAGACGGATGCCAGCAGGGAGAATGAGAGTGGATGAAGCGAACGGCGCATCAGTGAATTCGCAGGCGGGGGCACCGCCGCGGCCGGAACGCGGCAAGGCCGTGAAACTGGTCGACCGCGTTTTCGACCAGCTCCTGGAGCGCATCCGGACCGGCAATTATCCGCCGGATTCCCGTCTGCCGGGCGAGCACGAGCTTGCTTCGATGCTCGGCGTTTCACGTCCGATCGTCCGCGATGCCTTGGCCCGACTGCGTGAACAAGGGATCGTCTACGCCCGTCAGGGAGCCGGCACCTTCGTCAGCGCACAGGGCTCGCCGACGGCGCAGCTCGCCTATTCGCCGGTCAAGACGATCGCCGATATCCAGCGCTGCTACGAATTCCGCCTGACGATCGAGCCGGCGGCCGCCTATTTCGCGGCCAAACGCCGGGATGAGGCAGCGCTTCAGAAGATCGCCGACGCGCTTGCCGATCTGAGGGAAGCGACCAGCCACCAGCTGCATCGCGCCGATGCCGACTTCATCTTCCATCGCGCCGTCACCGAGGCTGCCAACAATCACTATTACACCGCCTCGATCGACGCCCTGAAAGCGCATATCGCCGTCGGCATGCATCTTCACGGCCTCTCGCTGCTCGGCCCCCGCCAGGGCCTCGAACAGGTATTCCAGGAGCACAATGCCATCTACAAGGCCATTGCCGAGGGCAGAGCCGACGAGGCGCGCGACCTGATGCGCGCGCATCTCGAAGGCTCCCGAGACCGCCTTTTCGAAGGCCGCGTGCTCGATCTGTCCTTCTGAGGTCTTTCGAAGTTTCGCATCGACACCGGGGAGGTCGCGCCTTCGAGGACGAGGAGCTGCAGGCTGCTCTCCTTCGCATCCCAGCCACCTTGCGAGAAAACCTTTTCCCGCTTGACAAGCGTCGTGGTAAAAGCTTTTCTCATCTCAGGTGCGACGGAGGAGCAGCTGATACTCACGGGGAAAAAAACAGGCAGGACCACCATTCACGAAGTGGCGAGGGCTGCCGGAATTAGCATATCGACAGCATCGAAAGCGCTGAACGATACCGGCCGAATGACCGATGACACGCGTGAACGCGTGAAGCGTATCGCCGCGGAGATCGGATACCGGCCGAATGCCTTGGCAAGGGGTCTCCTCAGCAAGCGGAGCTTCACGATCGGACTCCTGACGAACGACACTTACGGCCGCTTCACGCTGCCGGTCATGGCGGGCATATCCGAGGCTCTCGTCGATCACGGCGTTTCGGTTTTCCTGTGCGCGATCGAAGACGATCCCGCTCTCGGCCAGGTTCATGTCGAGGCGATGCTCGACAAACAGGTGGACGGGATAATCGCGACGGGAAAGCGTCTTGACAGACGGTTGCCGGTGGATTTGTCCAATTTGCATGTGCCGGTCGTCTACGCCTTCACGGAGGGAGCGCCAGATAGCGTGAGCTTCCGGTCGGATGACGAGCAAGGTGCCAGGCTGGCGGTCGAGTGGCTGCGCAAGCTTGGACGGCGACGGATCGTCCATATCACCGGGCCCGAGGACTTCTTCTCGGTTCGCGAGCGTGCGGCCTCCTACCGGGCGATCGTCGGTCGGGATGCGGAAGTCATGTCTGGCGTCTGGTCCGAGAGCTGGGGCCACGATGCGATAGCGGCGATATGGAACCGCGCTGCGGAGAGACCGGATGGGATCTTCTGCGGCAACGATCAGATCGCACGGGGCGTCATCGATGCTCTGCGGGAGAGAGGCATCAAGGTTCCGCAGGACGTCTCGGTGGTCGGCTTCGACAATTGGGAGATCGTCGCGGCCCAGACGCGGCCGCCGCTGACGACGGTGGACATGGAATTGAGGGAATTGGGACGTCAGGCGGGGCTTACGGTTCTTGCCCTGGCGGAAGGCCGGATGGTGGAGCCCGGCATCAGGAAATTGCCGTGCAGGCTTATCGTGCGGCAGTCATGCGGGGGGGACACCCTCGGAATATAGCAACGGCGCGAAGGAGACGCGCCATATTGGGAGGAGTGCCATGATCAAGCGTCTTTTGTTGGCGACGAGCGTTGCCACCCTCTGCCTGGCGTCCGGCGCCTCGGCAGCCGAAAAAATCGAAATGTGGGTCCGGACCGGCATCGGCGATGCCTTCAAGAAGGTCGTCGAGGCCTACAACACCAGCCACGAGAACCAGGTCGTCGCGACCGAAGTGCCCTTCAGTGAACTGGTACAAAAATATGCGACCGCGATCGCCGGCGGCCAGGCGCCCGATGCACTGTCGATGGATCTGATCTACACACCGGCCTTTGCCGCCGCCGGTCAGCTCGAGGACCTCACCGACTGGGCCAAGCAGCTTCCCTATTTCAATTCGCTTTCGCCCTCGCATGTGCGCCTCGGCACCTACCAGGACCGCATCTACGGCCTGCCGCTCTCCGTCGAGACCTCGGTCTTCGCCTGGAACAAGGATCTCTACAAGAAGGCCGGGCTCGATCCTGAAAAGGCACCGGCCACATGGGAAGAGATTACGGCCAACGCAGAGAAGATCCGCAAGCTCGGCGACGATACCTACGGCTTCTATTTCTCCGGCGGCAGCTGCGGCGGTTGCATGATCTTCACCTTCACGCCACTCGTCTGGGGCGCGGGCGCCGATATTCTCTCTGAGGACGGCAAGACTGCGACGCTCGATACGCCGCAGATGCGCAAGGCCGTCGATATCTATCGCAACATGGTCAAGAAGGACCTCGTGCCGGCAGGTGCGGCAAGCGACAATGGCGTTAACTTCCTGACTTTCCCGAACGGCAAGATCGGGCAGCAGAGCCTCGGCGCCTTCGCGATCGGCACCCTGGTGACCCAGCATCCCGAGATCAACTTCGGCGTGACGCTGATCCCCAGCGTCGACGGCAAGCCTTCTTCCTTTGCGGGCGGCGATAACTTCGTCATCACCAAGGGCACGAAGAAGCTCGACGGCGTGAAGGAATTCCTCGAATACATCTATTCCATGGACGGCCAGAAGGTGATGGCAAAATACGGCAGCCTGCCGACGCGCGGCGACATAGCCGAGCAGGTGCTCGCAGGTCTCGATCCGCGGATGCAGGTGGGGTTGAAGGCGATCTCTGTTGCCAAGACGCCCTATACGCTGCAGTTCAACGACCTCATCAACAGCGCCAACGGTCCCTGGGCGACATTCACCAATGCCGCGATCTACGGCGACGACGTCGATGGAGCCTTCTCGAATGCACAATCCGAGATGCAGTCGATCATAGACAGCGGCCAATAATCTCTCCCGGCCGTGGCCGGGGAGCGGTGGCAGTTCCCCGGCCGACCCCTCGACTGATCGACATCATGAAATGCGGAGGTTTCGATGACCGGTTCCGGTGCGCAGCGCATAGGCGCAGCCCGAAGACGGCGGAAGTCGCAGTGGCGCGGCCTTCTCTACATTGCGCCGGCCATGGCGCTCGTCATCGTCTTCTTCGTCATGCCCGTGCTCTTCACCGGCTGGATGAGCCTCCACAACTGGCCGCTGATGGGTGCCTCCCGCTGGATCGGCTTTGCCAACTATACCCGCATGTTCCACGACAACCGCTTCATGGCCGCGCTCAATTTCACGGCCTATTATACGGTGATCGTCACCATTGCTATCTTCGCCGTCGCCTTTCCTCTGGCGCTCTTCGTTGAGCGGCAACGCCGCTTCGTCGGCACCTATCGCACCATCATCTTCCTGCCGGTCGTCGTCGGGCTTGCCACCGCATCGCTGCTCTGGGTGTGGCTTGCCAATGTCGATAGCGGCTTCTTCGGTCCGGCTTTGCGCGCGCTCGGCATCGTCGAGCGCAGCCCGAACATCATGGCGAACTTTGACACCGCCTTCCTGACGATCATCGTGATGGTGGTCTGGAAGATCGCCGGCTTCACTATGATCATCCTGCTTACCGGTCTGCAGGCGATCCCGGCGGAGCTGACGGAGGCCGCGCGAATCGACGGCGCCGGTCGCTGGCAGCGGTTCAGGCACCTGACGCTGCCGCTGATGCGCCGCACGATCGCGCTGGCGCTCATCGTCTCCGTCACCGGCTCGATCCTCGCATTCGACCAGTTCTACATCATGACGTCAGGCGGGCCGCAGAACAAGATGATCTCGGTCGTCTACTACATCTTCAACCAATCCTTCGTGTCCTTCAATCTCGGCTATGGCGCAGCACTCTCGATCGCCCTGCTCGCCATCCTTGTCGCGATCAGCATCGTGCAGCTCTGGCTGTTGCGGGTCGGGGAGGAAAGGCCATGATCTCAACCAAGGAAAGACGCGCGCGCAAGGCCCTCCGCGCCGCCTCCGCCTATCATGTGACGGGTATCGCCATTTCCATCTTCTTCCTGGCGCCCTTCGTCATCACGCTGCTTGCCTCCTTCCGGCACGGGACGGAGTCCGGCCTGCCGCCCCTACCGCCATGGCCGACGAGCGGCGTGAGCTTGGATGCCTATGCCGTGCTCGACAGCTTCGGTGCCGGCATATGGCGGCATATGGTCAATTCGCTTTTCGTCTCGCTGGCGACGGTGGTCCTGACCGTCGCCGTCAGCCTGCTTGCCGGCTACGGCTTCTCCCGTTACCGCTTCCCGCTGAAGAACGCCCTTTTCGTGCTGATCATCGCCACGCTGATGATCCCGTTCCAGTCGATCCTGACGCCCCTCTTCATCATCCTCGCCAGGCTCGGCCTCAACAATTCGCTGCTCGGGCTGACGCTCGTCTATGTGACACTGCAGTTGCCCTTTTCCGTCTTCATGATGCGCAATGCCTTCGACGCCGTGCCGAAGGAAATCGAGGAGGCAGCGCGCATAGACGGCGCCCGCGACCTCAAGCTGCTTGCCCGGGTACTTTTGCCGCTGGTGCTTCCGGGCGTCGCGACGGTTGCGATCTTTGCCTTCCTGAATGCCTGGAACGAATTCCTGGCCGCCCTCGTGCTGCTCTCCAGCAACGAGAAATACACGCTGCCCGTCCTCATGACGGCAGTTCGTGCCGGCCGGCTCGGCGCGGTCAACTGGGGAGCGGTCCAGGCCGGCGTCATCGTCATGACGATCCCCTGCCTGATCGTCTTCCTGCTCCTGCAACGCTACTACATGCGCGGGCTGATGGCCGGCGCGGTGAAATGATGATCTTTCAACGAAACGGATGAAGCCATGAACAAGCTGAAGAGAGACCGCCAGTTCCGCCCCCTGCCCGTTCCGGGCGTCGAGTTGCAGGGTCTCTTCGGAGACCGGCAGGATGCCATCTGCGATTCAACGGCCGAGACGCTGCTCGACCGCTGTGTCGAGGCCGGAATGCTGCGCGCCATCGACGTGAACCAGCCAAGCCCCGGCATCGTCATTCCGATCGGCCCCTGGGGCGGCACGACGCAGATGTTCTGGGACAGCGATCTCGGCAAGTCGATCGAGACCGTCGCCTACTCCCTCTACCGTCGCTCGAACCCGAAGCTCGAAGCCCGCGTCGACCAGATCATTGACATGTACGAGAAGCTGCAGGACAAGGATGGCTATCTGAACGCCTGGTTCCAGCGCGTCCAGCCGGACCGCCGCTGGACAAACCTGCGCGACCATCACGAGCTCTATTGCGCCGGCCATCTGATAGAGGGCGCCGTCGCCTATTACCAGGCCACCGGAAAGCGGAAGCTGCTCGACATCATGAGCCGCTTTGCCGACTACATGATCAGGGTTTTCGGCCATGGCGAAGGCCAGATTCCCGGCTATTGCGGCCATGAGGAGATCGAGCTTGCACTGGTCAAGCTGGCGCGCGTGACGGGCGAGAAGAAGTATCTCGACCTGTCGAAGTTCTTCATCGACGAGCGCGGCAAGGAGCCGCATTTCTTCACCGAGGAGGCAATCCGCGACAGCCGCAGCGCCGCCGACTTCCACCAGAAGACCTATGAATATGGCCAGGCGCATCTTCCGGTCCGCGAGCAGAAGAAGGTCGTCGGCCACGCGGTGCGCGCCATGTACCTCTATGCCGGCATGGCCGATATCGCCACCGAATATAATGACGACACGCTGACGGCAGCGCTTGAGACTCTTTGGGACGATCTCACCACCAAGCAGATGTACATCACCGGCGGCATCGGGCCGGCGGCATCCAACGAGGGCTTCACCGACTATTACGACCTGCCGAACGAGAGCGCCTATGCCGAGACTTGCGCCTCCGTCGGCCTCGTCTTCTGGGCCAGCCGCATGCTGGGCCGCGGCCCGAACCGGCGCTATGCCGACATCATGGAACAGGCCCTCTATAACGGCGCCATGGCCGGTCTCTCGCTCGACGGCACGCGGTTCTTCTACGAAAACCCGCTGGAAAGCGCCGGCAAGCACCACCGGTGGATCTGGCACCATTGCCCCTGCTGCCCGCCGAACATCGCCCGCCTGCTAGCTTCCGTCGGCTCCTACATGTATGCGGTTGCCGAAGACGAGATCGCCGTCCACCTCTATGGGGAAAGCAAAGCGCGCTTCGAGCTCGCCGGTGCGAAGGTCGAACTTTCCCAGAAGACCCACTATCCCTGGAAGGGCGCGATCCGCTTCGACGTGTCGCCTGACAGGCCGTCGAGGTTTGCGCTTTCCCTTCGCATTCCGGAATGGGCCGACGGCGCCACACTCAAGGTCAACGGCGAGGCGTTCGATCTCGCTGCCGTCACGGTCGACGGCTATGCCCGCATCGAACGCGAATGGAAAGCCGGCGATCATGTCGACCTCGACGTTCCGCTCGTTGCCCGCACGCTCTTCGCCAATCCGCTGGTCCGGCAGGATGCCGGCCGCACGGCCGTCATGCGCGGGCCGCTCGTTTATTGCGTCGAGGAAACCGACAACGGCGCTGGCCTGAACGGCATCAGGATTGCATCCGATGTCACCGCCGCCAAGACCGATGAGATCGAAGGGATGGGCGGTGCGATCGCGCTTGACGTACCGGTTACGCGAGACGAGGCCGATTGGGGACCGGCGCTTTACCGGACCTCCCCGCCGAAGGCGAAGAAGACGACCGCCCGCTTCGTGCCCTATCCCTTCTGGGACAATCGCGCGCCCGGCGAGATGCTGGTATGGGTGAGAGCGGGCGAAGTGCGTGGTGAATAAGATGGCTGATACCGGCGTCGTACTGACCGGGATACGCAAGAGCTTCGGCAGTCTGGATGTGATCCATGGGATCGACCTTTCGATCGACGAAGGCTCCTTCGTCGTCTTCGTGGGACCTTCCGGCTGCGGAAAGTCGACGCTGCTGCGCATGATCGCAGGCCTGGAAGAGGTCACCGACGGGGAGATCGAGATAAAGGGACGAACCGTCACCGATCTCGATCCTTCCGAACGCGGCATCGCCATGGTGTTCCAGTCCTACGCGCTCTACCCGCATATGAGCGTGCGCGACAATCTCGCCTTTGGGCTGAAGATGGCGCATACCGACCGCAGTGAGATCGAGGTCCGCGTCAAGGCTGCCTCCGCGATCCTGAAGATCGACCATCTTCTCGACCGGCGGCCGGGCCAGCTTTCCGGCGGCCAACGCCAGCGCGTGGCGATCGGCAGGGCGATCGTCCGCAAGCCGGAGGTGTTCCTCTTCGACGAGCCGCTATCCAATCTCGATGCGGAACTGCGCGTTTCGATGCGCATCGAAATCGCCCGCCTCCATCGCGAACTCGGCAATACGATGATCTACGTCACGCACGACCAGACGGAGGCGATGACGCTGGCAGACAAGATCGTCGTGCTGCGCGACGGGCGCATCGAACAGGCCGGAACGCCACGCGAGATCTACGAGAACCCGTCGAACACTTTCGTCGCCGGTTTCATAGGATCGCCACGGATGAACCTGCTGAATGCCGAGTGGCGGGGTGCTGGCAAGATCGGCATCAGCGGACATTCGTTGCAAACGCCCGTCTCCGGCAAAAGTCTTGGCCCGGGTAGCAGCGTGACCTTCGGTGTCCGCCCGGAACATCTGCGCGTCGCATCCAGTGATGTGGATGGCATCTTGCGCGCCAGTGTCGAGTTTTCGGAATACCTCGGAGGAACACAATACCTCTACTGCCAGCTTGCCGACCGCCAGCCGGTGACGGTCGAACATCGCTCCCCCGCCCCCATCGCACCAGGCGCCGAAATCATCCTCGCGGCGGCAGCGTCTGATCTGCGTGTCTTCGATGAACGAGGAGCGAGGGCACTATAACAACAATATGACTGTGATACTCCGATTGGCCGGGCGAAAAAGCCTGCCCAAATAGCCCGCGGTCGATCAGACAGCGGCTTGTCTGGCAGCAGCGGAGAGATCAGAGCCACCTCGGCAAATCATCGCGGTTGCATTCGGAACGTCGTGAGAAACGCTCCTATTCCGGCAGCGCCGTCTGCCGGAAGAATGTTACGGTCGCCTCATCCGGCGGGCCGAACCATGTTGCGAAGAAGGTACGGAAACCCTCCGAAGCATAGGTCTGGCTGAGGGCGCGGTCGACGGACAGGCGGAAGTCCTCGTCTCCGCGCGCCAGTTCAAGACCAAGCGGTTCATAGGTGAAATGGCGCTCCAGGACGATGAGATTACCGGAATTGTCGCTACGGGCAGCGGCGTCCATCAAGAGCGGCATGTCGCCGAAAAGCACAGCCGATTGACCATCGAGGACACGCTCGATCCCCTGCTGATAGCTGTCCACCGGGGTCGTCGTTGCGGCAAGCTGGAAGGTCTTGATCTTGTCGGACAGCCAGCGCTCGCTTGTGGTGCCTGCGACCGACGAGAACGTCTTGTGCTCAAGGATGGTCCGGGCTGGCGCGCCGCGCCAGACGGGACGGCTCGACGGTTCGCCGTATTCCAAGACTTCGCGCAATGCCAGCGGCGCGCTGGTGCTGACGACAGCCCCGGTGCCGCTCGGGAAAATGGGGATCGAGAATGAGACTTCCTGCCTGCGGCTGAGCGTTACAGGCTCAGCTCCGCAGACGAGATCTACAACGCCATCCTGTATGGCACGCATCCGCGCATCACCAGCAAGAGGAACCCATTCGGCATTGAGCTGCGGCAGGTTCAGCTCTGCCTTCACGCTGTCGGCAATCTTGTTGCAGAGGGCGACCGCATAGCCATCAGGCGCTCCCTGCTCCGTTTTGAACGAAAACGGCCTCGCATCCGCGTCGTACCCCAGCCTGAGCGAACTGCTTTGGCGAATACGGTCCAGCGTCTGTGCGTTAGCGGACGTCCAAGCGGTCGATGCGATCGCCCCGACGAAGATGGAGGCAACTATTGCGGTCCAGCGACCTTTGTTCGTTGGCATGATTGGTCCTCCCTGCGCTACTCGGCCGGTGCGCGGTTCACGCCGCTGGCGAAGCGGGGTGCGATCAGGCCGTAGATGATGAAACCGATGCCTGTCACCAGCATGCCGCCAAGCACCGCGTCCTTGCCGGAGGCATAGATGGCAAACACGCTGTAGAGCATGCCGACCATGGCGATGAAGGCGTTCAACCGGTACTTCGCCTCCGGCACGCCCGCAGCCTTCATCATGACGAATAGCGCCGACAGCGCGATGATGTAGGGCAGCACGTTCGTCACAACGGCGAGGTTGACCAGAGCCGAGAACTGTTCACTGAGCGTCGGCGAAATAGTCATGAGAGCAAGGCATGTCTGGACGATGCCGAGGATAATCATGCCGCGGACCGGCGCACCCATCTCGTTCACGCGGGAGAATACGGCAGGAAACATCCTTTCCTGAGCCGCCGTACGTGCGGTCTGCGCGATCGTGAACTGCCAGCCGAGAAGCGAGCCGAGGCAGGCCAGCACGGCGAGCGCCATGATCACCGAACCGATTGTCGGGTTGAACATGGTGGCATAGGCAAGCGCAAACGGCCCGGTCGATGCAGCGAGATCGGCATTGGGGACAATCCCCTGGATGACGGTTGTCGACAGGATGTAGATAACGGCCGCCCCTAGCGTGCCGAACATGCAGGCAAGCGGCACGTCACGCTTCGGATTCTCCACAGCGTCCGAATTTTGTGCCGCCGACTCCATGCCGAGAAAGGCCCACAGCGTCAGGGAAATGCTCGACCCCATCCCCTGGGCGAGCGTCAACCCCTTCGGATTCCAAGCGGCCGCGAAGGTGCTGGAGCTGAACCAGAACCAGCCTATGATGGAAAGCAGCCCCACAGGAATGATGACGCCCCATACCGTGACCGAGCCGATGCGTCCGGTTATGCGCGGACCACCGAAATTGGCAGCTGTCGTCAGCCACAGGAGGACGATCAGGGCCAGGCACGTCATCACGGGGGTCGAGGTCAATGCCGGAAAGAACCCGGCGAGGTAACCCACCGCAGAAATGCCGATCGCAACATTGCCGACGGCAAGCGAGAGAAAATACAGGAAGAACACCAAGAAGTAGCCGTCCTTTCCGTAGGCATCCTCCGCATAGGCGGACATGCCGCCCGGCCGCTGATTGAACAGTCCGGCCTGCGCAAATCCGTAGGCGATCGCCATCGAGCCGACGGCGGTAACCAGCCAGGAGAGCAGCGAGATAGCCCCGACCTGCGCCATGTTGGCCGGCAGCATGATGATGCCAGATCCCATCATGTTGACGGCGACGATGAAGGTGAGCTGCACCAGGTTCATCTTCTTCTTGGCCGTGGCCTCGGTCGCGAGGTGCATCGTGTTATCGGTCATGGTGAAATCCTCCCGTCCCTACTCGCGCACGACATACGTATAGAACTTGATGCGCCCATCGACCCGTTCCTGGAACACGCCCTGTACTTCGTAATTGAAGCCGGGGAAGCGGTTGAAGGACTCCTCGAAAGCGAGGAAATAGTCCCGCATCGGACGCGCCCTGTCGTCCCAGCGCTCTCCCGGCACGATCACGCCGATGCCCGGCGGATAGATCAGCGCTAGCGTCGCCGAGATGCGGCCGGCGGCCTCTGTCAGTGGCACATAGTCGACATTGTTGGCCACGAGCGCCTCATAGGCCTGCTTGGGAGCGAGCGCCGGCTCCGGAAAACTCTCGGAGCGGAAGCAGAGGCGCTGCAATTCCTTGACGCCGGCATTGCGGTAGAAGGAATGCATCTCCTTGCAGACCTGCCGAACCGTGTAGCCCGCATAGCGCTCGCGATTGGCCGCAAACACGGTCGGCAGCACCTCTTGTAGCGGCGCGTCGCGATCCCAGAGGTTCTTGAACTTCACCAGTTTGGCAACGAGCGTATTCAGCTTGCTCTCGTCTTCCGCCGGCGTGAGCAGGAAGAGCAGGCTGTTCAGGTCGCACTTTTCCGGCACGACCCGCTGCTCGCGCAGATAATTGGCGACCACCGTCGCCGGAATGCCGAACTCGCGATATTCACCCGTCTTCCGGTCGATGCCGGGCGTGAGCAGCGTCAGCTTGTTGGGATCGACCATGGTGTAGCCAGGCGCATAGCCGGCATAACCATGCCACTTTGCCTCCGGATCGAACCGCCAGCACTGCTGCTCGCGCTTCAGCACGTCGGTCGGAACATCCTCCCACCGCGTCTCGGCGATGTCATCAGTATGCTTTGAACCCGAAACCGTGATCTTATCGGGCACGAAGGGATCGAAGAACCACTGCTCCTCGGGATTTGCGGCCTTGGTCTCATAGTGCTGCACGAAGCCGCGCAGCTTCTTGCGCACCTCGATCCCCAATCCGATGCAGCGATCCCAGAGCATTTCGCCCGCCTTGCCCTCGTGCACCTTGGCGTTGACGTCAAGAGAGGCGAAGAGCGGGTAGAATGGCGATGTCGAGACGTGCATCAGCAGGGATTCATTGAAGCGCTTGTGCTCGATGAACCTGCGCTGATCGCGAATATGTTCGTCCCGCTTGTGGATCTGCGATGCCTGCGAAAAACCCGCTCCCTGCTTGTGCACCGATTGCGTCGAGAAGAGCCCCGGCATGTCGGGCTGCAAGTCCTTAAGGCGCATCGGGCTGTGGCCCTCGAAGAGCGGATGAAACGCGTTGTAT
Source organism: Rhizobium sp. SVR5-9E (assembly GCF_056755095.1). Classification (NCBI taxonomy): domain Bacteria; kingdom Pseudomonadati; phylum Pseudomonadota; class Alphaproteobacteria; order Hyphomicrobiales; family Rhizobiaceae; genus Rhizobium; species Rhizobium sp. SVR5-9E. Next base: position 20,355 of record NZ_JBNDHS010000074.1, read on the forward strand.
CCGATCCAGGCCTCGTCCCAGAGCACGTAGTCGCAAAGATGCCCAATCTTCTCCATGACCTGGCGGACGTTGTAGATAGTGCCGTCATAAGTGGCGAGCTGGATACAGGCGAGCCGGAAGGGTCTGTCGGCGGTGGCACGGCTCTTGTCGGCAACGAGCGGATGCGCCTCAATCTGCTGCCGCAGCCAGGTCTCGTCCCACGCCTCCCAATCGACGGCTCCGATCATGCCGAACGAATTGCGGGCTGTGGGCAGATAAATCGGGATGGCGCCAGCCTGCACAAGAGCGCCCTGATGAAGAGACTTGTGATTGTTGCGATCGAAGAGCACGAGGTCGCCAGCCCTCAGCACCGCATTGGCGACGACCTTGTTGGAGGTACTCGTTCCATTCAGGATGAAGTAAGTGCGGTCCGCACCGAAGATGCGCGCCGCCTGCTTCTGAGCTTCCGCCGCGGGCCCTTCGTGGATCAGCAGGTCGCCAAGATCGACGTCGGCGTTACAGAGATCATTGCGGAAGATGCTCTCGCCGAAATACTTGAAGAAGAGCTGCCCGGCCGGTGATTTTCGATAGAACTGCCCGCCCTGATGACCAGGGCAATCGAAGGCGATGTTGGCTTCACCATCATAGGCCATCATGCCGCCAAAGAACGGCGGCAGCAACGACTTGCCGTAGTTGACCAGGCTGGAGATGATCTGCTTGGCATAAAATGTGGGCGTCTGCTGGCCGAGATAGACGAAGCCGTCCACCTCGCCGGCCATCTCGACGACATCCATGTCCGCGATCGTCAGCATATCCGCCATCGCCCAGATCGGGGTGCGGAAACCGCCGTCCCGGACGGAGCGAAGGAAGGCGCGCGCATCCGCCAAGCGCCCACCCTCGACCGAGCCGATATAAGCGCCGACGGACGCATCCTCGGAGACGTCGGCGGAATAGTCGTCGCGCAACTCCACCTCGACGTTTTCCGCAGCAATCTGCGCGAGCAGCTCCTGCACCTGCGGATTGCCGCGATCCACAACGGCTACGACCTTCAGCATCCTGTGAAACGGTATGGCCACGGTCGGAGACTTCACATCGCGCGGGATCATTGTTGCTGTCCTTCTGCAATGCAGTCGACGAGGTACCGACGTCCGTCTTTACCGGGGGCAAATCGCAGGCCGTGAATGTCGGTTTCGAAGCCCGGAAACTTGCGGTCGAAATCGCGGGCGTAAAGCAGGTAATCCTGAATCGACTTCGTCGACTGCGTGATGCGCTCGCCCGGCATGATCAACGGAATGCCGGGCGGATAGGGAACGATCATGACCGCAAGCACGCGATCCATGAGATTGTCGATTTCAACGCTCTCGATCTGTCCCTTGACGAGCCGGTCATATGCATCGGCCGGCCGCAACGCCATCTCGGGCAGGACCGTGTACATCTCGCGCTGCGCCTTCGGCACGTCGTCCTTGCGGTAGATCGCATGGATCTGCTCGCAGAGATCCTTCAGTCCCAGGCCGCCATAGGCTTCCGGATGCGCGGCGGCAAGTGCCGGCAGCGCACGCGTCAGCGGCGCGTTGGCATCGTAAAGATCCTTGAAATTGAAGAGTTCGGTGACAAGCGTGCTCCATTTGCCGCGGGTAATCCCCATCGAGAAGAGAACAAGGAAGGAGTAGAGGCCGGTCTTTTCGATTTCGATGCGGCGCGAGGAAAGAAACTTCGTGACGACGGCGGCCGGGATCCCATGCTCCTGCATGGTACCGCTGGCCGACAGGCCAGGCGAAAGGATGGTGACCTTGATCGGATCGACCATCACGTGATTTTCCGCAAGTCCGGCAAATCCGTGCCAGCCGTCGCCGGGTTTCAGCACCCAGTCTTCGTGCCGGTCACTCGGCGTCTTTTCGGCAACCGTCGGCTCCCAGACATCGAACCACCAGCTCCCTTCCGTCTGTTTTCTGACCGCGTTCATTGCGCGCCGGAAGCTGATCGCCTCGTCGATCGTCTCCTGCACGAGCGCACGCCCGGCCGGCTGCTCCATCATCGCGGCCGCGACATCGCAGGACGCAATGATGCCGTATTGCGGCGAGGTCGAGGTGTGCATCATGAAGGCTTCGTTGAAGCGCGTAATATCGAGACGCTTGTTCTCGGCATGCTGGATGTGGATCATTGAAGCCTGCGAGAACGCGGCGAGCAGCTTGTGCGTCGAGTGCGTGGCAAAGGTAATGGCGTTCTGCGACCGCGCAGGCTGGGCGGAAGAGATCCCGTGGAAGCCGTCGTAGAATTCGTGGAAATTGGCGTAGGCGTACCAGGCCTCGTCGAAGTGCAGCACCTCGACCGAATCGCCCAGTGATGCTTTGATGGCATCGACATTGTAGCAGAGCCCGTCATAGGTCGAGTTAGTTATGACCATCAGCCGGACCTTGCCGCTCGTCTGCCCAGCAAACGGACTTGCGGCGATCTTCTGGGCGATTGCTTCGGGCGTGAACTGATCCTTCGAGATCGGGCCGATGATGCCGAGCCCGTTGCGTGACGGCGTCAGATAGATGGGAGTCGCGCCCGTCATGATCAGCGAATGCAGGATCGACTTGTGGCAGTTGCGGTCGCAGAGCACCAGATCACCGCGCCCGACCATGCCGTGCCAGACGATCTTGTTTGCAGTCGACGTGCCGCCGACCACGAACAGGGTCTCGTCTGTGCCGAAGATGCGGGCGGCGTTGCGTTCGCCCTCGGCGATCGGCCCGACATGATCGAGCAGCGAACCGACGCTGCCGACGGATACGGAGATATCGGATCTGAGCGTGTTTTCGCCGAAGAAGGTGTAAAACAGCTGCCCGACCGGGCTCTTTCGGAAGGCGACACCGCCGCCGTGGCCGGGTGTATGCCAGGAATATGCGCCCTCGAGCGTATAGTCCATCAACGCCTTGAACATCGGCGGCGGCAGCCGGTCGAGGTAGTTGCGCGCGGCCTGCACGATGGCGCGTGCCATGAACTCTGCCGAATCTTCAAACAGCCGCAGGAAGGCATTGGCGTGACGCAGCACGCTGGCCGGAACATCCTCGGCGGTCGTGTCGTCGCCGAAGAGGAAGATCGGCAGCCGGTCGTTTTTCCCGCGCTTTGCGCTTAGAACCTCTTCCAGCACCTGCCAGCGCGAGACCTTGTCCTCCGTACCGTCGACGGAAACCAGCCAGCAGGATTCGGTGTTGAAGATATGCACGAGACGGCGCGCATCCTCATAGGAAACGGCGGAAACGATGCGGAATCCCTCGTTCTCGATCGCCGCCGCCAGATCGCGCATCCCGCGCCCAGCAGCACTCTTGCCGTCAAAATCCTCATCAATGACGGCTATCGGAAATGCCTTTTGGAACTCCATGCGCCCTCCACAACCCGATGGTCAAAAGCCAGCGACCGCCACGCAACCACATGCGTCTCAGGTGGGGGGATGGTACACGCCGGGTAAAGCGGCGTCGTTGATCGCAATCAAGATAGGAACAAAAGCCTTTCGAAATCGGCGGAGACGATCCCTCGTCTCTACTCGGCCCATTCCGCATCGGCGGTGAAGGCAATCGTGAGCCAGCGATTGGCGCTCTCATCCCCGATCGCGTCGCCGATCTGGTCGCGAAGCGCATCCCATTCCTCCACTGTTTTCGGAGGAAGTCCTTGAGGCACGATGAAGTAAAGTTCGATCTGCGTTGCCCGGCCAACGCGTGCGACATAGGCTCGGTAAGAGAGGAAGCCGAGACGGCGAACCGTCTCGGAAGCAACATGATCGACATGGTCCTTGAGATCGACCGGCGCAATCAGTAGGATTTCGGTCAGCGCCTTCCAGACCGTGCCAATCGGAAGCGGAATCATCACGAGGCAGACCAGGCCCAAGACCACCGGGTCCACATAATTGGCGACCCAGGCAACCGGCGTCGGCTGCACGGCAAGGCCGATCGAAAAAGCAATCAGCAGGGCAAGGGCGATACCGCCCGACATGATCCAGGCTTTGACGTCGAGGGAGATGAAGTCGGATTTCAGAGTGCGGTTCAGTTTCATGCCTATGGCGGCCATGACCACGCAGACGACCACCGTCGCGGCGGAATAGGCGATCGCGACGCCGAAATGGAGTTCGTGCCCGCCGCTGAGAATGCTGATGATCGCGTTGATCAGCGCATAGAGCGCAACCGTCATCAGCAGGCAGCCGTTGAGCATGAGGACGATCGGTTCCAGATGCCAGAAGCCCATGGTGAAGCGGTTGCGAATTCTGCCTGACTGAGCATCGCTCTGCGCCGATTTCACGATCAGGCTCGAAACCCATAGAGCAAGCCCGGTCATCGCTGCATCTGCCAGCGAATAGATCCCATCGAACGCAATGGAAAATGAGCCCGAAAGAATACCGAAGACGACGCCGAGCGCGGCAACCACGACGGTAGCCGCAATCGAGATGCGTAAAAACCCCTGCTCGTTCCACATCGGCATCCCCACGCGGCCCACCACTGAGTAGCGGCCATTTTAGCGCCTCCACGCCAATCGTGAAGATGTCTGAGGCCCGCGCCGACTACGCATTGAACCGGATTGCAGCGCCCGATCTTTGGAGGGAAGATCGAGCTTGAGATGGCGGCCCACGGCGCCGTTGGCACCAGGGAGACGGCCTCCTGGGAGGGGAATTCATGACGACGTCGCCGAATGGCAAAAGCCTCGGACTTGCCGCCTGCACCGCCATCGTCGTCGGCAATATGGTGGGATCGGGCTTCTATCTTTCGCCGGCCGCAATCGCGCCATATGGCAACCTCGCGATCATCGTCTGGATCATCATGGGAGCCGGCGCAATCTGCCTCGGTCTCACATTCGCGCGGCTCGCCAGTCTCGTGCCGGCTGTCGGCGGACCCTACGCCTATACGCGGCTGGCCTATGGCGATTTTGCCGGCTTCCTGATCGCCTGGGGCTACTGGATTTCCATCTGGACATCGCTTCCCGTGATCGCCATCGCTTTTGCCGGCGTGATGATCGATCTCTTCCCAGCGCTAGGCAACCGCTTTGCGGCGACATTGCTGACGCTTGGGGCGATATGGGCGATCGTGCTCGTCAATCTTCGCGGCGTTCACGCAGCCGGCGTCTTCGCGCAGGTCACCACTTACGCCAAGCTGCTTCCCTTCGGCGCGGTCGCCATTATCGGCCTTCTCTTCATCGACACGTCTCATTTCTCCGAATTCAACCCAAGCGGCCAGCCGCTGCTACAGTCGGTCGCCGCACTGGCGCCGCTTACCATGTTTGCCTATCTGGGACTGGAATCGGCGACCGTTCCCGCCGGCGATGTCCGCAACGCGGAGCGAACCATCCCCCGGTCGACTGTGCTCGGTATCTCCATCGCCGCGGCTCTTTATGTGCTCGGCACGATCGTCGTGATGGGCCTTGTGCCTCGCGAGCAGCTCGTGCGTTCCGTGGCGCCGTTCTCCGAGGCAGCGGGGATCATGTGGGGGCGCAGCGGCGAGCTGGCGATCTCGATCGCAGTCGTGCTCTCATCCATTGGCGCGCTAAACGGCTGGACGCTGCTGATGGGGCAGGTTCCAATGGCGGCAGCTCGGGACGGGCTGTTCCCTCCTCTCTTTGCCCGGCTCTCCTCACGCGGCGTGCCGGCGATCGGTATGGTGGTCTCGGCGTCGTTTGCGACCGTGCTGGTTCTGGTCCAGGCTATCGGGTCGGAGGGCTTCGCCGCAGTCTATCGGCTGATGGTCGGGCTGAGCACGATGACGGCCGTTGTTCCCTATGCCTTCTGCTCGCTTGCCGGAAGCCTCGTTGCGGCGCGTGTGACCAATGGAAGACGGGTACCGCGCGTGACCGCGATCGAGCTTATCGGTTTCATTTTCGCTATGTTCACCCTCTATGGGTCCGGCGCCGAGCCAGTGCTCTATGGTCTCGTGCTGCTCATGCTCGGCATCCCTGTCTACGTCTGGCAACGACGAAACGCCGTAGCAGCACCCGTTGACAGCAAAGAGACGGCTGCGGGTGCATCGACGCACCCGGCCGTCTCAGGATAACCTCATCGCGGAACCTGGCACGCTCATGCGTGCCACGTCAGGCCAGGGAACCCGCTGCTGATGATCGTCCCGCGCTCACCGCGCACCATTCTGGCAATGTCAGCCAAGGTTCCGATTGCCGCGCTCTTGCCGGTTTCCTGAGCAAAATGGCACGCGGCATCGACCTTCGGTCCCATGGAGCCGGCAGGGAAGGAGAACTGCTTGAGATCATCGGGACGCGCCCTATGGATCGCCTTCTGAGATGGCTTGCCCCAGTCGGTGCAGACGGCCTGGGCGTCGGTCGCCATGATGAGAAGGTCGGCATCGAGCTCGCGTGCCAAAAGCTCCGAACACAGATCCTTGTCGATCACGGCTTCGACGCCGATGAGCTTCCGATCACTACCCTTTTCATACATCGTCGGAATGCCGCCGCCGCCGGCGCAAATGACGATGGTTCGCTGTTCCAGCAGCCACCGTACCGGGCGGACCTCGAAGATGCGCTTCGGCAATGGCGACGCAACGACGCGCCGCCACTTCTCGCCGTCCTGCTTGAACACCCAGCCCTTTTCCGTGCCGATACGATCGGCGTCGGCCTTGTCATAGACGGGGCCGACGAACTTGGTCGGATTCTGGAAACCCGGATCGTCGGCATCGACCTCAACCATGGTCAGAAGCGTCGCCAGCGGTTGCTCGAACGGCAGCAGATTGCCGAGTTCCTGCTCGAGCATGTAGCCGATCATACCCTCGGTTTCCGCGCCGAGAACATCGAGCGGATAGGCTTCGTCCGGCTTGTAGGCTGCGCCCTGCAGCGCGAGCAGACCCACCTGCGGCCCATTGCCATGGGTTATGATGAGCTGATGCTCGGCTGCCAGCGGTGCGATCGCTTCCGCAGCGATGCGCGCGTTCCGCCTCTGGACATCCGCGGTCATGGCTTCTCCGCGCCGGAGAAGGGCATTGCCGCCAAGCGCGATAACCACACGCATCCTAATCTCCCAGGGTAGCGACAAGCAGCGCCTTGATCGTGTGCAGCCGGTTTTCCGCCTGCTCGAAGGCGACATTGGCTTCGGACTCGAAGACCTCGCCGGTCACCTCAAGGCCGTTGCTCATGCCGTAGTCTTCCGCGATCTGCTTGCCCAATGTCGTCTCAGTATCGTGAAACGCCGGCAGGCAATGCATGAACTTCGTCTGCGGATTGCCCGTTGCCTTCATCAGGTCTTCGTTGACCTGATAGGGCGTGAGCAGCTTGATGCGCTCGCGCCAGACGTCCTTCGGCTCGCCCATCGACACCCAGACGTCCGTGTGAATGAAATCGACGCCCTGCACGGCCTCCTTGGGATCTTCGGTGACCAGCAGACGCGCACCGGACCTCTGCTGCAGATCCTTGGCGATCTTCATGTACTCCTCGGAAGGCCAGAGCGACTTGGGCCCGCAGATGCGCACGTCCATCCCCATCAGGCAGCCGACGATCAGAAGCGAGTGCCCCATGTTCGAGCGCGTGTCGCCAACATAGGCATATTTGATGTCGGCGATCGGCTTGTCGCTGTGCTCGCGCATGGTCATCACGTCGGCGAGCATCTGCGTCGGATGGTATTCGTCGGTCAGGCCGTTATAGACCGGCACGCCCGCATAGCGGGCGAGCGTCTCCACACCCGTCTGCGCCGACCCGCGATATTCGATCGCATCATACATGCGGCCGAGCACGCGCGCCGTGTCCTTGAAGGATTCCTTGTGCCCGATCTGCGAGCCCGAGGGATCGAGATAGGTCACATTGGCGCCCTGATCCGAGCAGGCGACTTCGAAGGCGCATCTTGTCCGCGTCGAGGTCTTCTCGAAGATCAGGCAGATCTCCTTGCCTTTCAGATGCTGTTGTTCGGTGCGGGCATATTTGGCCCGCTTCAGGTCGCGAGCGAGATCGAGGAGATACCGGAACTCGCGCGGGGTATAATCCTGCACGGTCAGAAGCGAGCGATTGCGCAGATTGAAACTCATTTTCTTGCTCCGTCGGGTCTGTTTTGATGGATGCGAGGCATCAGTATGCGGGGTCGCGCCAGATGGGGCACGTCATGCAGTGCCCACCGCCGCGGCCGCGGCCGAGTTCTGAGCCGCGAATGGTGATGACTTCGATGCCCGCCTTGCGCAGAAGCGTATTCGTGTGCGTGTTGCGGTCGTAGGCGACGACGACGCCCGGCTCGAGCGCGACGACGTTGTTGCCGTCGTCCCATTGCTCGCGTTCGGCCTGGTAGGAGTTGCCCCCGGTCTCCACAATGCGCAGTTGAGGCAAGCCAAGCGCTTCGCTGACCACGTCGAGCATTGGTCGATTTTCGGGATGAACCTCGAACGTGCCGTCGTCGCCCTTCGGATGCATGCTGTAGCAACGGATCTGGTCGACCACCTCGGCAAACAGCGTGACGACGTCGCGGTCGCAAAAACTGAAAACGGTGTCGAGATGCATCGCCGCGCGACTCTTCGGCATCAGGCAGCCGATGACCCTCTTTGCCGCCTTGCTCTTGAACAGGGCCTGCGCCACCTGCCCGACGGCCTGATAGGTCGTGCGCTCGCCCATGCCAATCAGCACGGTGCCGTTGCCGATCGGCATGACGTCGCCACCCTCCATCGACGCATTCGCAAACTGCTGGTCTGAATCGCCCCACCAGATCTGGAAATCGCCGCCATGGAAAGATGGGTGGAACTTATAGATCGCACGCTGGATCAGGGTTTCCGCGCGCCTAGCGGGCCAGAACATCGGATTGCAGGTCACACCACCATAAATCCAGCAGGAGGGATCGCGCTGGAACAATGTGTTGGGGATCGGCGGTATGACGAATTCCGACTCCGCCAAGGCACTCAGCATCAACGACTTCGCCTTGACGTCAGGCAGATCGGAGATAGCGATGCCGCCGATCATGAATGCCGCGAGTTGCGTGGCCGGCATTTCGTCAAGCCACGGGCGCACCGCCTCCGCAATCTGCGAGCCGAGCACGTTTGGGGTGATCCGGCGATCCAGCACGAAATCGCGCGCCTGCTTGTCGGCGAGCGTCTGGCCGAGCAGATCGTGGAGTTCGAGAACCTCCACGCCCCTTTCCTGCATCTTCAGGACAAAATCATAATGATCCTTCTGCGCCTCATGAACCCAGAGGACATCATCGAAGAGCAGATCATGACAATTGGCAGGCGTCAGACGTTGATGGGCCAAGGACGGTTTACAGACCATGACGGTCCTGAGTTTTCCGACCTCCGAGTGAACACCGAAACCGCGCATGACCCTCTCCACTGCAAGCAGCCTACCGGATGACGGCCACATCCGGCCGCCCGTGAACCCGGCCAGACTATGTTGGGGCGGCTGGTGATGTCATTGATCGGAAGCAATGTGCGGTGCAGCATCCGGTGCTCCGCCGGCAAAACCGTCCGACGCGGCCGCGACTATTCGCGTCAATGAACTTTGACCACATGGAATTGTTGAACAAGCCAGGCGCGCCAATGGGTCGGGTGAACCTCCAGAATTTCGCCGGTCATGGCATTCACCCAAGCGCCGGGCCTGCGCTGACACGGAAAAACCAAAGCGTGAACCCCTTCCTCGTCGATCACGGCGAGCTCTAAATCCTGCTCCAATGGAGCTTCGATGATTGACTTCCACATCACCGGAAACCTCGCGACGATGCACGAGCGACAGTCTGGGCTGAAAACGGCTCAGCCCCATAACTCGGTCACCTGGATGGCACAGTCCTCGGTCGGCCAGCGCACGAGCCAGGTTTCGCTGTAGCGAAACGAACGCCTGCAACGCACTTGTCAGGGGATGTTGCAACGATCGCTCGCTATGGGTCGGAGAAGATTTCTCCTCCGAGACCAGCTATCGCTCAGTCTATGTAGAAAACCATGTTGCCATTACGGGCTCGCGTCACCCACTCGATTTTGTTCGGTGTGAGTTTCCTGGCCTTCAATTGGGCAACGAGCCATTTGTTTGCCCGAGCTGCAGCTCGGATTGCCTCCACTTGCTGTGCAGTGCCAGGCGACGGATGATGGCCGGTTTCATGTGCGTTGCTGTAGCTGATGACCGTGAACCGCTTGTCGTGATACGTCCTGACCGCTTCTGGCAGGTTTTCGGCCCAATTCATCCTTCGGTATTCCTGGCGAGTCGTTTGTTGAGCGCTCACTGGCATCACCGTCAGCATCACCATCGCGGCAGCGGCCGCTATTCGAACGGCCGGGGCAAACGTCCTCATCTCACCTACTCCCTCGAAAGATCATGTACCGTTGCTTCTAAATTAGCCGAACAGCAAAGCGGCGGCATTGAGCCGGATCAATGAAAATAGAGATAGGTGCAACTCCCAATGACCACCTCCTGCCGACCACCGCGCGATGTTGGGTGACGAGCCATCTCCAATAGAGGTTACGCGATGTTACACCGATCATCGGTCCAAAGATGGCCGGCAGAGCTATCATCGCGTGGCGGACAGGCTCGCATATCGCAGGCAGGCCATGGAGAAGGTTTCAATCTTTCTCGTTGTCGCCTGCGTTGCCGGAGAGCTCAACTGATGGCGAACGACCTTAC
>NZ_JBNDHS010000075.1:0-29809 GCF_056755095.1 Rhizobium sp. SVR5-9E
CTCGCGCTATCAATCCGGTGAGATCGATCGGGATCGGGGCATTTCGAAATGCGGTGATGCCGCGATACGATGGGCGCTGGTCGAAGCCGCCGGGATCCTTCTGCGAAAATCGAAGCGGAGCTCGCCGTTGAAGGCGTGGGGCCTCACCATCGCTCGTCGGCGAGGCATGGCGAAGGCTACCGTGGCGGTGGCTCGACGCCTGGCAATCATCCTGCATCGGATGTGGGTCGACAACACACCCTATCGCTGGGAGGCCAGGGCCGCCTGAGAGCTCGAGTTAGGGGTTCCGCGTCGCGCGGATAGAGGTCCCGTTCAGGGACGAGTGGGTGGGCAATCTCGAGGCGGGGCTGGACGTCAGCTCAGAGCTAACAGTTTCGGAAAGAAGATTGAGATGCCTCTCCATCCGACCCGATCATGAAGCGGTCGCGCGCCGACTTCGAAGAGAAGCCAGACCCCTGGCGGGCACCCATCATCCGGCACGCCAAAGCCGTTACTCATCAACCATCACAACGGCCAACGCCCCGCCTCGTAGGCGGAGAGGATATCCTTTGCTTGACAGACCCAGCCCCAAAAGAGAAGCTCGCCGTTGAAGGCGTGGGGCCTCACCATCGCTCGTCGGCGAGGCATGGCGAAGGCTACCGTGGCGGTGGCTCGACGCCTGGCAATCATCCTGCATCGGATGTGGGTCGACAACACACCCTATCGCTGGGAGGCCAGGGCCGCCTGAGAGCTCGAGTTAGGGGTTCCGCGTCGCGCGGATAGAGGTCCCGTTCAGGGACGAGTGGGTGGGCAATCTCGAGGCGGGGCTGGACGTCAGCTCAGAGCTAACAGTTTCGGAAAGAAGATTGAGATGCCTCTCCATCCGACCCGATCATGAAGCGGTCGCGCGCCGACTTCGAAGAGAAGCCAGACCCCTGGCGGGCACCCATCATCCGGCACGCCAAAGCCGTTACTCATCAACCATCACAACGGCCAACGCCCCGCCTCGTAGGCGGAGAGGATATCCTTTGCTTGACAGACCCAGCCCCAAAAGAGAAGCCCCGCCGAAGCGGGGCAGTTTGACGAAGAAAGGATCGCGCGACTTTCCAGTAAGGCAAAGGAAGGGTCTATCAGCGAACCACGCCACGCGATCCCAACAGCTAGAATATCGAAAGCATTCACAAGGTTCCTGTGCGGTAGCGTACCGATCGCAATTTTGTCAGATCAGGCCGAACAGCCTCGCCAAGCTGCCGATCACGCCGGCGATCGCTCCAAGCAAAGCGAGCCCCATCACCGGCCATAGCCACCAGTCAGGCCCGCTCGGCTCTCCTTGATCTTCAGGGTTCATTGACTGCACCGATCGTTTCGGCTTCCCGGGCCGTCACTCTCGCCGGCAGGACCCTAGTCCACATCTTGCGGTTCAAGGTACTTTTCCGCAAGCTCATCGCGAATAGTTTCCAGTTCACTCAGACGCGTGGACAGGAGCCCGAGATGGTCTCGCACCATCTGTGGGTCGAAAAGCCTTCCTTGTCCGGTCCGTCGCATTTGTTGCAGCTTCGGCGTAATTTTTTGCCCTTGAACGGACCATGTGACAAGCAAGGGAGAATGCACGATGTCATTACGTGTCCCTAATATTTCAGCAAACCTCCGCGTTGCGGCTACCAGCTTCTTCCGTTCAGTTTCATCGAACCGAGACGCGCCGATCGCTCTATCGAACTTATCGAGGCGCTGCTTCCCTGCGTTTGCGGAATCTAGGATTAATTCGACTGCCACTGCAGCATTTGCGAGAGCGATATTGAGAATGTCTACCAAGAGCAGATCCAGAGCGGCCCAGCGCACCGTGACCTTTCCCAACTCTTCGAGAAGTTTTGTCTGATTTTCAACGTGCCAAATATTTGCCGTCACCATTTCCACAACCCAATATCGTCATACTAAACATTCCCCTTATTCAGCCGAGCGCGAGCAAACCCCGGGTGCCTTACTTCTCAGAGGTTATAGGGTGATTTCCGCCCCGTTCGTCACCGCCTAGACCACTCGCAAATTTCCAGTCGTTGACTCTATTCCTTAGCCACTTGAAAATAACAGGCTAAATCAATTTCGGCTTACGAAAAGCTCATGCCGACTCAGGTGCGGCGATCACCATTCGCGCTTGGCTCCGGCAGCACCGCCAATTGCTCCGGATCTCGCACACCTTCCCGGTAGAGCTCGATTATCATAGCAGCCAGGCGCATCACCGCGTCCTTATCCTTCTCGATGCCGTGTTCCCGGCTGAGCGCCTTCAGCACGTCGTTGCAGATGCGGAGGTCTTCTGACGTGAGCGGCTCGTCGCGGCGATTTTTCTGAGGTGTGGGATAGATACGCACACCGCTGAGCGTTGCCAAGGAACTTGTGGTCGATGGGCCAGAAGCTAACGGCGGCGAACTTTCCGGACAAAATGGGTGAGGGGAGCGCATCGGGTTGTGCAATGGAATCAATGGTCGCTGCGAGGGGGTAGGGTAGGTAAGGGATTTTCTCAAGGGCCAAAAGTGTCAAAAGCCCCCGTTTGCAGGGCTTTGAGCAAGATTCTCTTGTGAAAACATGGTGGGCGATGAGAGCACGCAATCTCTGGGCACGCGCGCTTCAGACGCGGTTCATGGATTCGCAGGACGAAGGAGCACTACATCGACCTGATTGCCATGACGATGGCCGGCATGGCTGCGGAGGATTTATTCCTGGGCGGCCACGATGACGGGGTCGCAGGCGGCGAGGGATCTGATCTCTTCGAGGCTACGAAGACGGCAATTGCGCTGGAGAGATCCTACGGCATGGGCGAGAAGCTCGCATCTTATGGCGACCTCAGTCATCGAGAGCCCGAGAGCTTCGGTCACGTTGATCCGGCGCTGCTGGCGCGGGTCGACAGCATTCTGCAAGAGCAGTTCGACCGTGCGAAGAACATCCTCGTGCGATATCGGGAAGCTTGCACGGTGCTCGCCGACGAACTCGCTTCTCGACTAGAGCTGCCCGGACAGGAGGTGCGGGATGCGCTGGATTCCCAGGATAAAGGTAAGCTGTCGCGATGGTCCGTGTAGCCGGGGTCGGAGATCGAGGCTCCGACATTGCAAGTCGGTTGACCGAACAGATCGACATCTGGAAAACCCGCGACGCATCTCCCATCTCCCTTTGTGATCACGAACTTAGGGAGGTTGCGATGCCCGGACCTGCCGCGCACGCTGTAGAAAACTTACTGCTCGAAATATTGGCACCCACTCGTTCGTCCCACGGCACCATCATTTGCGACTGCTGTCGACGAGCGAGAAGCACGGACGACTTCGGTGAGGATTGCTTCGGTATCTGCTGCGACTGTCTGAATTCCGATGCGCTGCTCATCGAGTTGGAGGCGAGCATGAAGGAGAATCGGTCAGCGCACTTCTGGTGAGCCGTCCAGAACGGGCATCCGAAGGAGCCTCGAACTGGCTCCATCATGGACTCGCTGATCGGATGGCTGCCAAGGCCCTAGACCCGCTGAAACGGCGATTATCTGGTGGGTGAACCGTGATGCAGGTCATAGCTGGCGCGGGCAATCTCCATAGCTGGGCGATGTTCCAATGCCCAGTCGGCCAGCGCCATCAACGGCGTGATCAGCGAGCGACCGAGATCGGTCAGCTCGTATTCGACCTTTGGCGGGATGGTGGCATACGCCGTCCGCGTCACCAACCCTCGCGCTCCAGGCCACGCAGCGTCAGCGTTAGCATTCGATGCGAGACGTGCATCATCTCGTTGAAGCGCAGCGGCCGTTCCAAAGCTCATGGCCGATGGATTTTGATGAATGTCGGATGTAAGGTCGCCCGCAGTTTCCCAAGGGAGCTGTGATGTACCAGAAGAGAATGCGAAGTCCGGACAGGTTTCAGGGCGTCGAGCGGCCATCGTCGCTCGAGATGAGCCAACTTGCACTGGAGGGTGCCACGTTCGGTAGGCTCAGATGGCGGCATGACGACAACGGCATCCCTGTCCAATTGGAGCAGGCGGACGGCTACCTAATCTGCTATCAGAGGAACCACTTGCCTGCTCGTCCTCGGTGGATTGACGGCAAGCCAGCTACGTCTGTTCCACTCGATCCCGGAGAATTCCTGCTTCTCGACCTTAGGAGACGCTATAGCGCTGTAGAGGCCGGTGACGTGGACTGCATCTCTATGTTCGCCTCCCATAATGCAATCACTGAATTTCACCGTGAAAATGACCTCGCTCCGTTCTCAACGCTCCGCGACAGAGATGTCCTCGGCCATTCTGACAACATCGTCCGAAACCTGATGGAATGCTTCGTACCAGCGTTCGAGCAGCCAGATGTTACCTCGCGCCTCTTTCTCGATCAGCTAACCCTGACCTTGATGAGCCACCTGACTACCTCGTACGGGGAACAGGCAATCGAGTTTCGTCCAGTGAAGGGTGGATTGGCTCCGTGGCAGGAGCGGCGGGTAAAGGATCTGCTGCTGGCCAACATCAAGGGCGACATTGGCCTTGAAGCCCTTGCGAAGGAAGCAGGCCTCTCCCGTGCACATCTTGCGAGGTCGTTCAAGATCAGTACAGGGAGGTCGCCGATGACGTGGCTCCAGCATCAGCGGCTGGAGAAATCGATAAGATTGCTCGTCGCTACCGAACTCACGATCCAGTCGATCGCCGAAGATTGCGGATTCACCGACCACAGCCACTTCACCAGAGTGTTCCTCAAGCAATTCAAGGTCTCTCCCGGCGAATGGCGTCGCAAGCACAAGATGTGACAACTGCGTGCCTGTCTATTGGAGGTTAAAGGCTCCTCGAATTGAGGAATTTCTCACCGACTCCAAAGCAGCACTCACGTACACAAAACAGCACCCACATACATCGCCAGCGCGGGAATGCTGGATATCCTCCATTTCGTGAACGCGGGATGGCGTTCGAACCGTTGGGGGTGACATGCCGATTTCGTCTCACCAAGCTCGCTCGATCATCGCAGCCGGAGAGGCCCGTGCGAAGGCGATCGGCGTTGCGGTCAACATCGCGGTGCTCGATGCAGGAGTACAACTCAAGGCGTTCAGCCGGATGGATGGGGCGCTGCTCGGTTCGATTGACATCGCCCTCGGCAAAGCGAAAACGGCCGTCCTTTTCCAGATGGCGACGGAGGCGGTCGGAGAGTTTTGCAAGCCCGGCGGTGGGTCGCCAGGCCTAGAGCAGACGAACGGCGGTCTCGTGGTCTTCGGTGGTGGGCTTCCGATTTCCGCACCTGACGGGACCTTTCTCGGAGCCGTTGGCGTTTCCGGGGGCGCGGTATCGCAGGATATGGAAGTTGCCCGCGCCGCGCTCTCTGGCTTCGAGCCGACCTGATGCTGTTCATATCAACTAAACCAACAAGAGGAGATTAGCATGTCCAAGACCATTCTCATCACTGGCGCGGGCTCAGGTTTTGGCAAGGCCGCGGCCATTGGCATGGCCAAGAACGGCCACAACATCATCGCGACCTGCCAGGTCTCGCCCATGGTCACGGCCATGCGCGAGGAAGTGGCTGCGCTCGATCTGGGTAATCGCATCCGAGTCGAGCGGCTTGATCTGACGGATCCGTACGATATCAAGCAGGCCCAGTCCTGGGACTTCGATGTTCTCTGGAACAATGCCGGGCAGGGCGAGCCGGGTCCGGTCTGGGAAATTCCGGTCGATATCGTTCGCCGGAACTTCGAAACGAATGTGTTCCTTCCGCTGACGCTCACGCAGGGGGTGGTCCAGCGGTGGATCCGCGAGGGCAAGCATCACGGCAAGAAGGTGGTCTTTACGTCCTCCATGGGTGGTCTGTTCACTCCCGCAAACTGGGGCACATACGTCTCGACGAAACATGCGCTGGAATCCATTGCAGAGGCCTTGCAGCAGGAACTCGCCGCCTACGGCATCAAGATCCAGACCATCAATCCCGGCGCCTACTACACCGGCTACAACGAGACGATGGCCGACAACCCGTTCCGCTGGATGGATGACAGCAAGAACTTCACGAAGCGAGCCGAGCTCCGGAAGGGCTTTGACGACTTCTTCGCCACGCCGGAAGGCAAGATGGATCCTACCGAGATGATAAATCGCATGATCGAGATCGTCCCGGCCGACACAGGCAAGTTCCGCAATGTCTGCCCTAAGGTGATCGAAGACATGTTGAAGGATCATCAGCTCAAGGCCTGGGAAGCCCAAATCTGAAAATATGGCGGCGTTGCCCCCGCCGCTCAGCTCCGCCGTTGGGATGGCCCGGCGGCAGGCAACTCGTTTTCAAGGGAGTTCAGAGATGAGCAGAAGCAGATTATCGGTGGCAACATTGCGAGGGCTCGCTTTTGCGGCCACTGTTTCGATCCTCAGTGCCATTGGCAGTGTGGCGTGCGCAGACGAAGTGTCCAACAAGGCCACGGTGCAGAAGGCGTTTGAAGTCCGTATGATCTTCTGGCCGACAACGTGACATGGGCGATCACGGGCAACTCGGCCGCCTCCAGGCCCCATCTCAGCCGCGATGCTTTCATCACCGAGGTGATCAAACCGTTCAATGCGCGCATGAGCGTCGGTCTCAAGCCGACGATCCGGAATATGTATGCCGACGGCGATACGGTGATTGTCTTCTTCGATGCCGCCGGAACAGCGAAGGACGGCCAGCCATACAAGAACACGTACGCGTGGTTCCTTAATCTCGATGGCGGCAAAATCGTCAAAGCGTCGGCTTTCTTCGACAGCATCGCCTTCGACAAGCTCTGGGCGCTGCCCGCCGCCTCTGAATAGGAAAGAAGACCGAGATGAAGACATGGTTCATAACCGGAGCATCGCGCGGGTTCGGCGCCCGCATCGCGCAGCTTGCTCTCGAGCGCGGTGACAACGTGGTTGCGACTGCCCGCAGTGCAGGATCGGTAAGGGAGAAGCTCGGAGAGCGACGCAATCTGCTCGCGGCTGCGCTCGATGTAACGAACGAGGAGCAGGCGCGTGACGCTGCGCGACAGGCAGTCGAGCGCTTCGGCACAATCGACGTGCTCCTCAACAACGCGGGGTTCGGCCTTGTCGGCGCGGTCGAGGAAGCCTCTGCGGAAGAAGTCGAACGGCTCTATCGGACGAACGTCTTCGGCCTGCTGACGGTGACGCGTGCCGTCCTCCCGCAGATGCGGGCGCAGAGGTCGGGTCGCATCCTCAATATTTCCTCGATCGGCGGCTACCGTGCTGCCGCAGGATTCGGTGTCTACTGCTCCACGAAGTTCGCAGTCGAAGGACTATCCGAGGCGCTTCATGCGGAACTGGAACCGCTTGGAATCCATGTGACTGTGATCGAACCCGGCTACTTCCGGACGGACTTCCTCGATCCCAGCTCGTTGTCGTCGAGCGGCAACAGGATCCGCGACTATGATGCAACCGCCGGCGCGGTTCGCGAGCGCGCGTCCTCGCTGAACCGCAACCAGCCCGGAGACCCGGAAAAGTTTGCCCGGCAGGTCGTAGCCTTCGCCGATGTCGCCCAGCCTCCCGTCCGCATGCCATTCGGCAGCGACACTGTCGCCGCAATAGAGGCGAAGCATCTTGGTGATGCCGACATAATCAAGCAGTGGCGAGAGGTATCGGTCTCCACCGACTTCTGAAGAGGATGCATCTCGTCCCCTCTGTTGCGTTTTAGGCGGAGCCGTCCTTTGATGGACAACGTTGGCCGCGGAGAGACATATGGACGGCACCCACCTCTTTGAACTCGTGATCGCGATGTTTCTTACGATCATCGCGCTCCACTATCTCGCCCATCGGCTGGGACTGCCGCCGTCGGTCGCACTGCTTGCGGGCGGTGCCGCGTTGGCCTTCGTCCCCGGGCTGCCAGCGATAACGGTGGATCCGGAGCTTGTGCTCGTGATCTTCCTGCCGCCGCTTCTGTTCGACGGGGCTTGGTCCATCGCCGTCGACAGGCTGAAGCGCCACATGTTCGGCATTGCCTCGCTGGCAGTTGGCGCCGTGCTCTTCACCACCATCGTCGTTGCTGTTGTCGCTCATCTGGTGATGCCTCCGTTGCCTTGGGCTGCCTGTGCGGCTCTGGGAGCCATCGTATCGCCGCCGGATGCGGTGTCCGCCCGAGCGGTCCTCGAGCGGGTTCGCCTGCCGCGACGTCTTCAGATCCTTTTGGAAGGCGAGAGCCTGCTGAATGACGCGAGCGGGTTGGTCCTTTTCCGCTTCGCCGTCGCAGCGGTAGCGACTGGCGCGTTCAGTACTGTCAGTGCAGTTGGGACGTTCCTTGTGCTTGCCGCCGGCGGGGCTGCGCTTGGCTCGTGCTTGGTTTCGCATGGGTCAAGCTCGTCCGGAGATTGCGCGACGACTACCTCATGATTGCTGCGACCACGTTGCTCTGCTGGATCGCCTACCTTTTGGGAGAGCAACTTCATGTGTCCGGTGTGATTGCTACCGTCACGGCGGGTCTGATCGCCTCGTGGCACCAGCATACCGTCATGTCGGCGGGGACGCGAATGCGTGGCACCTCATTCTGGACAGTGCTCGTCTTCCTGATGGAGGCGATGGTGTTCATCCTGATTGACCTATCGCTGCGCGATGTCGTTGAGCGCGGCGGCGGCTTCGGGGTGCTGGTCGAAACCATGGCGTTTCCGGCGCTTGTGATCCTTGTCGCCCTTGTTGCGGCTCGCTTCGTCTGGGTGTTCGGCTCCGATCTGGCGATCAGGTTCGCAAACAGGGTAGGACTCGCTCGATCCGTTCCGATGGGAAGTGGAGCGGCGACGGTGTTGAGCTGGGCGGGCGTCCGCGGTGTGGTCACCCTCGCGCTTGCCTTGAGCCTGCCCGAAGGGTTTCCCGGACGGGATTTCATCCTCGTCATGTCCTTTGCCGTGATCATGGGGACGGTGCTCGTACAGGGCACGACGCTTGGTGCGGTGATTTCCTGGGCTGGCTTGGGCGAGGCGGAAGCCGAGCGCGCACCAATGACGATGAGCCAGGCCGAGGCGGCAATGGCACAAGTCCAATTCACGAAGGTGAGAGATCTCGCTTACGACATCAAGGGGAACCTGATCCATCCCCAACTCCTGAAGAGATACGAGCATCGGGCGACGGCCATTGTGGATTACGCGGAGCGGACGGAGGATTTCATACCGATGCTTCACGCCATTTCGACGTCGTCTTAGAGGCGGTTGCCGTCGGCCGGACGGAACTCATCCGGCTGCATCGTTCGGGACTAATCGATGACGAAACCCTCCGCGAACTGGAGCGTGATCTGGATCTTGAAGAATTGAGTGCGATCTCCGCGAAGGCATAATCCGAAGTTACGATGTCTGCAGGCACGGAAACGTTGTGCCGCACCGATCCCCATCTACATCCACAAGAAGGTCACATACGACTGCTGGCATGCGCCCAAGCCGGGCGAATGTAACGCTTGCCCCGTGCTTCTTCACAAGTTCGGCGCGCGCATAGCTTCGAGCCCTTCCGCAGGCCCGACACTCAACTTCGATGATCGAGCGCGAACCTGATGAAGGGTCGAGGAGAGATCGAGAGGCTTTCTTGGCTTCCCGGGCGACGGTGGCTCCATGACGAAACGGCCGCGTCAATATTCGGGCAACACGGCAAAGGCAATCGTTCAAGGCCAAAAAATTTTTTCAATAAAGCCGGTCGCTTACGAGATTTGGCTACCTCGCTGATCCACCAAAACAATCTTCAGCAAACTAAAATTGTGGGACCATATTCCTATTTTAGGCCGCCTTGACTCTGCTGCCGGGAAGGAACATTACAGGAACATCCGCATTCAAGCGACATGATGTCGTCAGTCTCAACCCGATCTGAACAGGATTCGTGATCGATGTCCGCTGTCCGCGCACACGTCATAGCCGATCTCCGGGAACGCATCAGCTCCATAGAGGGCCAGGCGGCGAGGAAGGTCGGGTGTCTGGAGTTCGGCGTACCGGAGATCGACGGGGTGCTTCCAGGAGGCGGGCTTCGTCTGGGCGCTCTACATGAGTTCGCCGGAGGTGGCTCCGGTACGGTCGACGGGGCGGCTGCAGCCTTGTTCGCAGCATGGATCGCCGCGAGGACCAAGGGGCCGATCGTCTGGTGTCTGACGCGGCCGGATCTCTTCTTCCCGGCGCTGGCGCAGGTTGGTCTTCATCCCGACAGGGTGATCTTCGTGGAATCGGACAAGGAAGAGGACGCGCTGGCAAACATGGAAGAAGGACTTTCCTTTGGCAGCCTCGGTGCCGTCGTCGGGGAGATCGTCCGGCTGCCGATGACCGCTTCCCGCCGTCTGCAGCTTGCGGCCGAGCGGACAGGCACGATGGCCCTCACGGTCAGGCGGTGGCGGCGGCAGACCGAGGCGAACGACTTCGGGCAGCCGACGGCCTCGACCACGAGATGGCGAGTGAGCGTCCTGCCGTCCGAGGAGCTTCCGGTGCCGGGAATTGGTCGCCCGAGGTGGCTTTTGGAGTTGATGAGATCGCGTGCGGGCGAGTGTGCTGAGTTTGAAATTGGAGCCTGCGATGACAAGGGTCGTATCCATCTATCTGCCGGATCTGGCGACGGATCGAATACGTCGCGCCGATCCGTCTATTCCGGCTGATCAAGCAATAGCCGTGATCGCGAAGTCTGGTTCGAAGCGCTGGGTGTCCGCGGCGGATCCTGCCGCACGAAAGGCCGGCGTGCGCGTCGGGATGCAGGCGGCCAAGGCCCAGGCGCTATTCCGCGGCCTGATGATGGTGGAAGCGGATCCTGCGGCTGATGCTGCCGCACTCGAGAGGATTACACTCTGGGCGCTGACGCAGTATTCGCCCATCGTTGCCATGGACGCGCCCGACGGCATCGTGCTCGACACCGAAGGCGCCGACCATCTTCAGGGTGGCGAACTGCCCATGCTCACGAAGATCTCGAACCAGTTCTTCGCGAAGAAGCTCACGGCGAGAGTGGCCGTGGCAGATACGTGGGGCGCAGCTCATGCCTGCGCGCGAGCGATCAGCCGCGAGACCGTCATCGTGCCCTCAGGCGAAATCGTCCGGGCGGTCGAGAAGCTTCCGATCTCGCTTCTAAGGGTGCCTGAAAAGATCATCGGCGACCTGCGGACGCTGGGCTTCAAATCCATCGGCGAACTGGCCAACACACCACGCGCGCCGCTGACCCTCCGCTTCGGGCCCGAAGTGGGCCGCCGCCTCGATCAGATGTTCGGCCGCACGCCGGAACCAATCGATCCAATCAGAACGCCCGAGTTGATCGAGGTCTCGCGGGCGTTCGCAGAGCCGATCGGCGCCGCCGAGACCATCAACAAGTACGTCGGCCGGCTGATCGTTCAGCTCATCGACAGGCTCCAGAAGGAGGGCCTCGGTGTCCGCAGAGCAGATCTCATTGTCGAGAAGGTCGATGGCACCCGCCAGGCTGTTCGCGCAGGCACCGCAAAACCTGCCCGCGATGTCGCATGGCTCACCAAGCTCTTCCGTGACCAGACCGAGAAAATCGAGCCTGGCTTTGGCATCGAAAAGCTGACGCTCGTTGCGGTCATGTCCGAGCCGCTTGAGGATGTCCAGAAGTCGTCGTCGCTGGTCGAGGACGAAGTAACTGATGTGACGCCGCTGATCGACATCTACCGAAACCGCGGCCACCGCGTCTATCGCGCCGCCCCGGACGCCTCCGATGTTCCCGAGCGTTCCGTAGGTCGTATTGATGCCGCCTCGGAACCTGTGGAGACATCCTGGATCCACCAGTGGCGGCGGCCCGTCCGTCTGCTGGCGCGGCCGGAGCAGATTGATGTGATGGCTCTGATGCCGGACCATCCGCCCGTCTGGATCATGTGGCGTGGCAAGCGCCGAAAGGTGAAGTGTGCTGACGGTCCGGAGCGGATATTCGGGGAGTGGTGGCAGCGCAGCTCGGAATACGAAGCCGTCCGGGACTATTTCGTCATCGAGGACGATGCGGGCGAGCGGCTTTGGATATTCCGCTCCGGCAACGGTGTGGATCCGGAAACGGGATCGCATAGGTGGTTCATGCACGGGATCTTCGCATGAGATACGCGGAACTCCAGGTCACCACCCACTTCAGCTTTCTCCGGGGCGCATCGTCTGCCGGCGATCTGTTCCAGACTGCCAAGGAGCTTGGCGTAGATGCCGTCGGTGTCGTTGACAGGAATTCGCTAGCCGGGATCGTTCGTGCTCTCGAAGCGTCTCGGGCGACAGGTATCAAGCTCGTCGTCGGCTGTCGACTGGACCTTCAGGATGGCATGTCGGTTCTCGTCTATCCAACCGACCGCGCAGCATATTCCCGGCTGACCCGCCTGATCACCTTGGGAAAGTCGAGGGGCGGCAAGAACAACTGCATCCTGCACTGGGACGATGTCGTCTCCTATTCCGAGGGAATGATTGGCATCCTCGTGCCTGACCTCCCTGATGATGTCTGCGCGACGCAGCTTCGGAAGATGGCAGGCCTCTTTGGCGACCGTGCCTATGTCTCGCTGTGCCTGCGACGGCGGCCGAATGATCAGCTCCGGCTGCACGAGCTCTCCAACATGGCCATCCGCTTCAAGGTCAGAACCGTCGTCACCAATGACGTGCTCTTCCACGAACCTGGCAGGCGGCAGCTCCAGGACATCGTCACGTGTATCCGCAACAATACGACGATCGATGAAGTCGGCTTTGAGCGCGAACGGCACGCTGATCGCTACCTCAAGCCGCCGCATGAGATGGAGCGCCTGTTCCCGCGATACCCGGAAGCGTTGGCTCGGACGATGGAAATCGTCCATCGCTGCAGGTTCTCCTTGGAAGAGTTGACCTACCAGTATCCGGAAGAGGCGATCATCCCCGGCAAATCGGCACAGGAGTCGTTGAAACACTACGTCTGGGAATGCGTGCCGCAACGGTATCCGGAAGGTCTGCCGCCCGATGTCCTGAAGACCATCCGTCACGAGCTCGACCTCATCCAGAAGATGAAATATGCGCCTTACTTCCTGACCGTGTTCAGCATCGTCAAGTTCGCCCGCAGCCAGGGCATCCTGTGCCAGGGCAGGGGATCCGCGGCCAACAGTGCCGTCTGCTATGTCCTTGGCATAACGAGCATCGACCCGTCCACCAATGACCTCCTGTTCGAACGCTTCGTCTCGCAGGAGCGGGACGAGCCGCCCGATATCGACGTGGACTTCGAGCACGAGCGCCGGGAGGAGGTGATCCAGTGGATCTACAAAACCTACACCCGGGAGAAGGCAGCCCTGTGTGCGACGGTCACGCGGTACCGTGCACGCGGCGCGATCCGTGATGTCGGCAAGGCGCTCGGCCTTCCCGAGGACGTGATCAAGGCGCTGTCGTCGGGCATGTGGTCGTGGTCGGAGGAGGTCACGGATCGGAACGTCCGCGAACTGAACCTCAACCCTGAAGATCGCCGCCTTGTGCTGACGTTGAAGCTGGCGCAGCAGCTCATGGGCGCGCCGCGTCACCTCGGCCAGCATCCTGGCGGCTTCGTCCTGACCCACGACAGATTGGACGATCTCGTACCCATCGAACCTGCCAGCATGAAGGATCGGCAGATCATCGAATGGGACAAGGACGACGTCGAAGCGCTGAAGTTTATGAAGGTCGATGTGCTGGCCTTGGGGATGCTCACCTGCATGTCGAAGGCTTTCGATCTGATCCGACAGCACAAGGATGACGATCTCGACCTCGCCAAGATAAGGCAGGAGGACAGCGCTACGTATGCAATGATCAGGAAAGCCGACACCCTCGGCACTTTTCAGATCGAGAGCCGCGCCCAGATGGCCATGCTGCCACGCCTGAAGCCGCGGACGTTCTATGACCTGGTCGTTCAGGTGGCCATCGTTCGTCCAGGCCCGATTCAGGGCGACATGGTCCACCCATACCTCAGGAGACGGGAAGGAAAGGAGCCTGTCGAATACCCGACACCGGAGTTGGAGGCCGTACTCGGCAAGACCCTCGGCGTGCCGCTTTTCCAGGAGTCCGCGATGAAGGTCGCAATGGTCTGCGCCGGCTTCACGGGTGGCGAGGCCGACCAGCTCCGCAAGTCGATGGCCACGTTCAAGTTCACAGGCGGGGTCAGCCGCTTCAAGGACAAACTCGTTTCCGGGATGATCAAGAACGGCTACTCGGCCGAGTTCGCGGAGAAGACATTCAGCCAGCTTGAAGGATTCGGATCGTACGGCTTCCCGGAAAGCCATGCAGCGTCGTTCGCCCTGATCGCCTACGCCTCGAACTACGTGAAGTGCCACTTCC
Organism: Rhizobium sp. SVR5-9E; assembly: GCF_056755095.1. Taxonomy (NCBI): domain Bacteria; kingdom Pseudomonadati; phylum Pseudomonadota; class Alphaproteobacteria; order Hyphomicrobiales; family Rhizobiaceae; genus Rhizobium; species Rhizobium sp. SVR5-9E. The sequence continues at coordinate 14,166 of NZ_JBNDHS010000075.1, forward strand.
CCGATGTCTTCTGCGCCGCGTTGCTGAACTCGCAGCCGATGGGCTTCTATGCGCCCGCGCAGATCGTCGGCGACGCTCGCAACCACGACGTCGAAATCCGTCCGGTCTGCATCAACCGCTCTCGCTGGGACTGTACGCTGGAAAGGATCGGCACCACCGATCGTCATGCGGTAAGGCTCGGCATGCGAATGGTGAAGGGTCTGGCAGTCGCTGATGCTGCTCGAATAGTCGCCGCCCGGATGGACCGCGAGTTCGAAAGCGTGGACGACGTATGGCGGCGTTCAAGCGTACCGACGGAAGCCCTCGTGCAGCTCGCCGAGGCCGATGCCTTCCGGCCGTCATTGAAGCTCCACCGCCGAGACGCGCTATGGGCAATCAAGGCTCTCCGTGATGAGCCACTTCCACTGTTCGCGGCCGCCGCCGAACGGGAGTCAAAGGTCAACGCCGAACAACAGGAGCCCGAGGTCGAACTGCGACAGATGACCGAAGGGCATAACGTTGTCGAAGACTACAGCCATGTCGGCCTTACCCTGCGCGAACACCCCATCGCTTTTCTGAGGCGCGATCTGCAGAAGCGGAATATCGTGACCTGCTCCGATGCGATGAGTGCCAGAGATGGCCGATGGCTGATGACCGCAGGTCTGGTTCTTGTCCGTCAAAAGCCAGGATCGGCAAAGGGTGTCATGTTCCTGACGATCGAGGACGAGACCGGACCCGCAAACGTGGTCGTCTGGCCGAGCCTGTTCGAGAAGCGGCGACGTGTCGTGCTGGGGTCGTCCATGATGGCGATCAATGGAAAGATCCAACGTGAAGGCGATGTCGTGCATCTAGTGGCCCAGCAGCTATTCGATCTGAGCGGAGATCTTTCTGGGCTGGCCGACCGCGATATCGACTTCAAGTTACCGACGGGGAGGGGCGACGAGTTCGCGCATGGCTCTCCTTCAAACCCGGATTCGCGGGATCGACCGAAGCCCGTGCCAGAGCCGAGGGATATCTTCGTCAGGGATCTGCACATCGATACTCTGAAGGTGAAAGCACGAAACTTCCACTGAAGCGAAAGCGCCTCGGCAATCCTACCGAAGGAGGCCGTCGCTCCCGAACTCGTCCCATCCGCTCAACCCGGTTGCGGCTTCATCGGCTCGTTCGGTTTGTTTGGCTTTTTTCTTTTTCTGCAGCGAACGCGTCAACTTCGCCTGATACGCGGCCCGCCTACGATTTTCCGCTTTCGCCGCAGCGTCTTCCTCACGCCATTCGTCCACGGCGCCACGGTCGAGCAGATCCTCGACAACTCGGGGGGCGAATACGTGAAAGGTGATCTTCCTTGCGCGACCTTGCAGCCTGACCGTTCGCGTTCCAGCGCTGGGCAGGCGACCGTCTTCGAGCCAGCGCTTCCGCTCAGATGCCGTAATCGTAAGGATATCCTCGATCTCACGAGGAATGACCGGAAGGTTTGCGATGCCGTCCAGCGCGCTGGAAATGGCCGATGCCGTCGCTCTGAATGCTGTCTTCGAACTCTCTGGCATGACGAGGATGAGCCCGCGTGCCTGCATATCCAGCGACTTGCGGACCGGGGATGGTAGCCGGGAGCGGATTTCCTGCAGGATTCCTTTCACTCTGACACCCGATCCGAGGGTCGCAGCCAGGGGAAGCGGCCACTCCCTGATCAACTCGGGATCGTCGCTTTCCTTCTTTTTCGTCCTTGTCTTGGGCATGTCGCAGCAGATGGTGTCGAAGGGGCAGAGCGTCAACGGAACTCCGGGTGATTTTCCACGTTCTCGGAGCGAGGAGGACCCCCATGTCTGTGCCAAACGAGCCAATCGTGCCGCCGCCATCGCCGCCACCTGTCGAAACGCCGCCGCGTGATCCCGACCGGATACCCGATGAGGAGCCGCTTCCCGACCCCGAACCGGACGAGGGCGCCGCTCCGAGCTTGCGCGCTTCCGTCCATTGCCCGACGTGGGGCCTTTTGTGCCTGGGTGTTCGCGTTCAGCCGGAGGAGAGGCATTGACTAAGAATTGGCGCGGCGACCTGCGGCTTAAACTCGAAGATTTCATCGACACGTTCGTAGTCAATGGCGCGAAACAGGTCGACCTACAACGCTATTCAGAAGGAACTCGACTCCCTAAGAGCCGCGTACGACCGCGACCCGGATCCCACTGACGATCCCAGCGACGTGGTCGACGAACCTTCGAACGCCTGACCCGCTTCCCAAGATTGACCACGCATTGGAGTCACGCTGATTCCCTGTTCAGGATCCTCCGGTAATGATTTCTAGTTGAGAATTGTTGCGGACACATTTCTCAGGTAGAATCTCTCATAGGCATTGCTGATGAGCGCTGATATTCGCTGCTCGCAACGCCGCATCGCTGAAATGCTTTTGACCACGGATGTACTGGCACTGGTAAGAAGGCGATGGTGAGGAAGGTCGATGCGGTTTTGCCCCGACCTTTTTTGTTGCCTGAAAGGCTGGGGTTCCAGACAGCGGATCAGCAACGGCTCGTCGTCGTCGAAGTTTCCATTGCTGGCGGCATCGTAAGGATTGATGCTCCGGCCGCCGCCACGCGTGCCATATGCCGTCAACTGGACCATGACTTCCTTCGCACGCTCAATGGCCTCTTCCTCGTTCGCAGCGTGACTGTCCGCAACATTGATCGACACGGCTTCCCCTTCGTCACCGACAAAATCAATGCGCCAGACAGTTCTCTCGTGAGCAACCTTGGTTTCCAACAAGTGCATGTGACTACCCGGCCTTCCTGCCTTTGAGATCGGCTTCGACGCTCTTCCGGAGTGCATCCATAATGTTGACCACATTGGATTTCGGAGCCGCTTCCGCAGCTTTCCCCTTCGCCGCCTTTTTCGGTTTCAACGCCTTTTTCTTCTCGGCGATGAGCTTCAACAGGCTGGTTTGAATAGGATCGCTGACCATGTCCGGCGACCAGTGTGCGGACTTCTGATTGATGAGTTTCTGAACTAGGGGGACGAGATCGGGATCGGCCTCATCCTCGATATCCTCGAAATAGCTCTCTTCCGGCCGAATCTCATCGCCAAACCGGAGCGACCAGAGGATGATGCCTTCGTCACGCGGCTCGAGGATGACCGCGCGCTCGCGGCGCCCCATGACGAGTTTGGAAACACCGACAACCTTATCGGACTTCATCGCGTCCCTGATGACGGCGAAGGCCTCATTGCCAACGGCGTCGTCAGGCATCAGGTAATGCGGCTTCTCGAGGTAGACCCACTCGATGCTATCGGCGGGGACGAACTTCTCGATGTCGATAGTCTTCACCGTATCGAGTGCCACCCGATCAAGGTCGTCATCGGTGAGAATGACGTAGTCGTTCTCACCGCGGGCGTAGCCCTTGGCCTCTGCTCCTTCCTTGAGAGGCTTCCCGGTAACGGAGTCGACATACTGCGAGACTACGCGGTTGCCGGTGTCCTTGTTCAGCGTGTGGAAGCGGACCTTTTCGGATTCCGATGTCGCCGGGGTCATTGCGACGGGGCAGGTGACCAGGGACAGCTTCAGATAGCCTTTCCAGTAATATCGAGGTGCCATTGGTCAATCTCCCTAGCTTGCCTTGCGACGCGGAGCAGCCCCGGAGGAGGCGCCCTTCGAAGCCACTCCGCGCGCGGCGCGGTGTCGACCACCGCCCTTATTCGCGTTTGCGGCGGTGCGTTTCGTGTTGGTATTCTCGGCGGCGTCAGCCTTCAGCAAACCAGCACTCTCACGAAGGGCGGCAAGCAGATCGTTTGGCTTGGAGACCTCGACCTTCTTTGGCTTCGGCAACGACTTGCCTTCGATCTTGGCTTTCACCAGCTCGGCAAGGGCGGCCTCGTAGCGGTCGTCGAACGTGGCGGGATCGAACTCGCCTTTCTTCGTGGAGATGATGTGCTTCGCGAGATCGAGCATTTCACCTTCGATCTTCAGCTTCGGCATCTCCTCGAATGCCTTCTTCGACGAGCGAACCTCGTAGTCGTAGTTCATGGTCGTGGCGATCAAGCCCTTCCCGTGGGGCCGTATCAGGACAGAGCGAACCCGACGGAAGAGGACGGCCCGTGCGATTGCCGCGACATTCGACTTCTTCATACCGTCGCGAAGAGCGACGAACGCATCCCCTCCCATCTTGTCCGGGGTCAAGTAGTAGGGCTTGTCGAAATAGACGTCGTCGACTTCGGAGCAAGGGATGAAGGCCTCGATATCGAGCGTTTTGTTGTTCTCCGGGATCGTCGCCGCCACTTCCTCGGGATCAATGATGATGTACTGGCCACTGTCGATCTCGAAGCCCTTGGTCTGCTTCTCCTTCGGAACAGGATCCTCGGTCTCACTGTCGATGAAGATGCGGCTGACCCGGTTGCCGGATGCCTTGTTGATCGTGTTGAAGGTTATGCGCTCGCTGGTGGACGCTGCCGTATAAAGAGCGACGCCGCAGCTTACCTCGCCAAACTTCAGAAAGCCCTTCCATTGGGCGCGATGTCCCGATGCCATACGCTTGACTCCGAATCACTAGGTGCGATTCAAAGACGTGCGAAGGTGATTCGTTCCGACTCCAAACGAATCATTTTTCAATGGCTTACAGAATCGCCCTCAGAGATTGATTCAGGCTGCATCGAAGGTTCATCCTCCTTGCTCATGCGATTCGTTTCACCCGGATGCGCCAGCCGAGTGGCGACGAATGGATGGCGACACCCTCATCGTCCTCGTCCATTTGAAGCGTCGCGACGATCCAATCCGGCGACATCACTCCGGGCAGCTCATCGGCGTGGATGAGCTCGATTAGGTTCGCGTCCGTCGCTTTCCAGTGTCCATAGATATCGCATTAACTCATTCCTCGGCGAACTGAATATCGCTTTCGGTTGGCGCTTCAAGCAACGCCTCATCGACTTTCACAACCTCCCACGGGAACCACCGGAATCCCCGGGAGTTTTTCCCGCGAGCGTTCATTCTACGGAGATGCACGATGGCAAAGACACAGACATCCCGAGGCCGCGCACAGGATCGGGCCTGCGTTGCCGGAGGCCAGGGATCATGATGTCAAGTAGGAAGCAAAGAAGAAAGGTGTCTCCAGGGATACCGATAAGAAGGCGGTCAAGAGCGCCGGAAACTCGCGGAAGAAGGTGGAAGCGGATCGGCCGCCACTGACCAGCGCGAAGAGGGTGCGTATCAAGGCAGTGCCACCATCTCGGCAATGTCGGACAACGTCCCGAGGTCAATGTTGAATGCTGCCAGTCATCCGGCAGGTAGATGTCTCGGCAGGCGCACCAAAGGACATAATCCGGGCAACGTGTACCAGATCATCTGGCGGCCGGACGCTGAAGAGAAGCATCCTCCGGATCAATCGATCTTCGCAGCCGAAGGTCGGGAGTTCCCGACACGAGCGATCACACGAACGACTTCGACTGGATCTTCAAGGCGCTGAAGAGCCAGTCTGCATTGACCTCCATCAATCCGAAGCTCATCCGCGATCTCGCAGCTCGCACCATGAAACTCATCCGGCACGACATACCTTCGGGATCCGTGCAGGTCGATTACGATGTTCTGGAGGGTGTCGCCGGCGAGCCCATGAAGGAGTGCGCTCCTCAAGAAAGTGCAGGAAGGAAACGAATACGAAGTGGCTCTGCAGTGCTAGGGTAACAAAGACCTGGGTCTTCGCTCATCTTGTCGCCTGACTTTCCAGCCATTGCTAGCCCCTTGTTTCATAGGTTGTGTAGCAGGCTGGTCCTTCTGTCCCGGAAATGGATTTATCGAATTCTAACTATCCTGTTGGAAGTTCGCCGGTCATGCCGATGGCGAGATGTCATTGCTTTCTCGATGGCCGGCGAGGGTAATGCGGAACCATTTGTTGATGGAACGAAGGCTACTCAGCGTCGCCGACGACTCCCTTCGTAAGTCCGAAATCGTTGGTTTCAGTCCCATCATTTCAGCTATAAGGTGGGAGACATCGCCCAAAGGGATTCAAGGCCGATGCCCCCAGAGAAGAATGACCGTTCGCCTGTTGCGCTGGAACAGCGCGACATAAGCGCCGACCAGCGCATGTTCTCACCTTCCGCGGTGCGAAATTCGGCATCGATCCTCGCAGTCCTAAAACGTGTCCTTCCAACATGTGGCGCCGTGCTGGAGATTGGATGCGGGACCGGCGAGCACGCCGTGTGTTTTGCGGGAGCAATGCCCAACCTCACCTGGCAGCCGAGCGATCCGGATGCCGACGCCCGCAGCAGCACGTCTAGCTGGATCAAATTCGCAGGGCTGAAGAATGTGCTGGCACCGCGGGATATTGATGTGTGCTCAGGACAATGGGGCGTCGAACAAACGGGGCATTTTGACGCCATCGTGTCGATCAATATGATCCATATCGCGCCATGGGCAGCAAGCTTAGGATTGTTCGCAGGAGCTGGCCGTTTGCTTCACGCTGGTGGGCTTCTTCTTCTCTACGGCCCATTCATGCGCGACGGGGCACACAATGCCCCCTCGAACGCTGCTTTCGACGCGGCTCTAAAGGCGCGCAACCCATCCTGGGGTGTACGTGATATCGCTGATCTTGAACAAGTGGGTGAGGCCGCTGGACTTAATCTCCGCGAGACGATCGAGATGTCTACCAACAATATGTTGCTGGTCTTCTCCAGCGGTAGTGCCTGAACGACGAGCGGGCGCGAAAAAGACGTGGGCCTATAGCACCATTCGGGCCCTTTGTAGCCGTTCGAGGTCGATCCGAGGAACGTGCGGTATGTGCTAGAATGCGGCCGAAGGCGGAACGCGACAGACGCACTGCGAGGGGTGGTGTGATCGAACCGGAATTCGCGCGACCGAGAGCCGATGTTGTGCTCTTGGAAGGGGAGACGAGGACGATGCCGACACCAGAGCAACCCAGTCTAATAGTTCGACAGAAATCCCCACCGAACATCGAGTTTCCGTTTGCGTCGCTCTCCGATTGGCCGATCCCAACCGAGCTGTTCTTCGTGCGAAACCATTTCCCGTCGCCGGACCTCGATGCACGAGACTGGAGATTGCGCGTTGGCGGGGCGGTGGAGCGGCCGATCGAACTTGACCTCGACAGCATCAAGGCGATGCGGAGCACGACTTTCACCGCCGTCGTCGAGTGCGCAGGAAACGGGCGCGTCTACTATGTCCCGCCCAAGGAGGGGTTGCAGTGGCAGAACGGAGCCGTCGGCAATGCCGCGTGGACAGGTGTTCTTCTGCGCGAGATTTTGGAAATGGCGGGCGTTAAGCGAACCGCACGTGAGGTTCTGCTCGCAGGCGCCGACAGCGGCGTCGTCGACACGAACAAGAAAACGGCTTCTCCCGGCCCCATCGCTTTTGCGCGCAGTTTACCGCTTGAGAAGGCCATCGCTCACAGCACGATCCTTGCCTATTCGATGAACGAGGAGCCGTTGACGCGCGATCACGGCTACCCGCTACGCGCGGTCGTGGGTGGCTGGTTTGGCATGGCTTGGGTCAAGTGGATCACGCATATCACGGTTGTGGAGCAACCGTTCCTTGGCTACTGGCAGGCGCGCGACTATTTCCGTTGGGAGCGCAGCCTCGGGGAACCCAGGCTGGTCCCCCTTGCGGAGATGGAGGTCAAAGCGCAGATCGCGCGTCCCGTGCAGGGGGCGCACCTCATCGCCGGCCAACCTTATCGGATTTTCGGAGCCGCGTGGAGCGGAGAGGCTGTCATCCGGCAGGTGCAGGTCTGCACCGGAGATGGCAGGGGCTGGCGCGAGGGAAGGCTCCTCGAAACAGAATGTCCCTTTGCATGGCGCTTATGGGAGTACATGTGGACCCCTGAAGAAGTGGGGCGATATATACTGCGATGTCGCGCGATCGATGGGGCGGGGTGCGTGCAGCCCGACCTCCCGCGTTCCGACTGCGAGAGCTACGCGGCCAATTGGATCGTTCCGGTGGAGGTTACGGTCGTTCCCGAGCCACAGACGTACGAGGAGGAATTCGTGATCTAATCACCCGCAGGGGGCGGAATGGCGGCTTTCTGGCGCAACTGCGACCCGCGTTGTGACTGCGTCATGTCCGCTTTGCAGCAACAGCGACCTGTGGCTTGATGACCATTATAAAGGCGCGCATTGCCGCCCGGCAGCATCGGCAATCGGTCAGTGGTGTCTTTGATCCCATTTCTGCTAGAGCTGGGAAGCAAATCGCCCGCGATGTCACCAACTGCCGAAGTTCGAAAGGCGCAACGGGCTGATGGGCCTCTCGCTCATCGAGCCTCTTGTCTTGAAGGGGGAGCGCGATTAGCGTCCGGCGCACCGACATTGCGAAGAGTTTCGTCAAACTGCTTCGCGAGAGTGGCTTCGAGGCCGACCTGTTGGACGCTGACCGAAGACCTGGCCGACCCGCAGCGTCCTGGCACGCCGTACGACGGGATCTGGGCCTGTGCCTGCCTGATTCACGTCGCGCGATGATTTCGGTACGGTGCTTGGACGGCTTGCCGAGGCGACCCGGACTGGTGGCCGACTGCACGCCTCGGTTAGAGAGGGCGACGGCGAGGATGTGTCCACACACGGCAGTGCTGCAGCGCCGCGCCACTACGTCGAGACGTACTGGCGTGAGCCTGCCCTGCGGTCCGAACTCACAGACGCCGGCTGGATCGTCAGCGAGGTACGTCGGTGCGTCGGAAAGCCCCATGATTGGTGGTTGAGCGTTTGGGACACAGGGTGACACTGGGAGCCTTCGGTCGCGCGAGTCCGGTAAGCCGAGAATACAGTTGCGTCAGAGCTGGACCGATTGGAGATTTAGCTTTCGCGAATGGCTATGCGAGGATCGTGGTCTGCAACGACTGCTAGATCGCGTTTCGTGTTGAATACGGTCTCGAAACCAGTGGACAACGGCTGTATCTGGGTACCCGCGGAAAATGAGCGCGTTAGAGTGGAGCATTAAGCACCCACCGAAGAAGAGTCGTGACCTCGTTCAGATTCATTCACGCCGCTGATCTCCACCTAGGGAGCCCTTTCCGAGGCCTATCGGTAAAGGATGAGCAGCTCGCCGCGCTATTTTCGCGAGCGACCAGGCAGGCAGTAACGCTGCTGGTCAGCCGTGCGGTCGAACTCGCCGTCGACTTCGTCGTCATTGCGGGAGACATCTATGACGGGGACTGGAAGGACAACAAGGTCGGTCTTTTCTTCAATTGTGAAATGGGCCGGCTACAGCGGGCGGGGATCCCAGTCTACCTGATACGAGGAAACCACGATGCTGCGAGCGTGATCACCAAGACGATCACGCTGCCGGACAATGTGCACGAATTCGCAACGAGCAAGCCCTCCACTTTCCTCTTCGAGGAAAAGAAGGTCGCGCTTCATGGACAGGGTTTTACGGACCGGGCGGCATACGAGAATCTAGCCCTCGGCTATCCTTCGGCAATTGCAGGCTGGTTCAACATAGGGGTTCTGCACACCTCGATGACCGGGCGAGAGGGGCATGAGGCCTATGCTCCGTGCTCGGTCGACGATTTGCGATCCCGCGCTTACGAGTATTGGGCGCTTGGCCATGTCCACGAATTTGAGATAGTCGCATCCGATCCGTTGGTTGTCTTCCCAGGTAATCTCCAGGGTCGAAGCATCCGTGAGCAAGGCGCAAAAGGTGCAGTAGTTGTGACTGTCGATCATGGTGTCGCAACCGTCGACCGTCTTGTCGTGGACAGCGCCCGATTCATCTCAATCGGCATCGACGTTAGCGAAAGCGATCTCGATGTCGATGTATTGAAGCGGATTGAGGAAGAAACCGCCCGCTTGTCTGCGCAGTTCGACGGCAAGCCAGTCGCGGCACGCATCCGGATTTCCGGAGCCTGTGCGTTCTATGACGATTTGGCGCGTGATCGAGCGCAGTGGCAGGATGAGGTGCTCGCGGCCTGCCAGCGGGCGTACAGTGACATCTGGATCGAGAAACTTGAGCTGCGGCTCTCCTCCTCGGTGGCCGTCGCGGAAAACGCCTTCGCAGGGATTGAGCTTCTCAGAGCTTTAGGGGCTCATGAGGATGACGCCATCCATGTCGATGAGATCTTGATGGAAATCTTGCCGAAGATGCCAGGAGGCCTCGCCACCAACGATAGCCCCCTTGGCGCTTCAAATTTGGAACTGCTGAAAGAGGCGCGTGAACTGCTTCTGGCACGAATGACCGCTGCGGGCTGAACCATGCGCTTCGATCGGCTTGATCTTCTCCGATACGGCTCACTTTCGAACCGATCCATTCCTTTTCGGCCGGATGCCAAGTTGCATATCGTTTACGGGCCGAATGAGGCGGGCAAGTCCACTATGCTCCGTGCCCTATCTGACCTCCTGTTCGGCTTTCAGAACGAACTTGCCGGATTGCACAAGTTCGAGCCATCCATCCTCAGGGTCGGCGCGAGCCTGACGCGTCGAGACGGAGCATCGATCGATTTCCGGCGCCGGAAAGGCCGCAAGACAACATTGGTCTCCAATTCGGAACAAGAGGCGCCTCTTGCCGACGATATTCTCTCACCCTTCATCGGCGCGATGAGCCGGACCGTCTTTGAAAAGGCCTTTGGAATGGATTCGGCCAGGCTCCGCCAAGGGGGAGAGGAGATGGCGACGGGCGATGGCGAGATCGGCCGCCTCCTGTTCTCGGCCGCGTCCGGACTGACTGGGCTCACTCAGTTGCGCAAGAGCTTGGACAGTGAGGCTGACGCGATTTTCTCTCAGCGGAAATCGAAGGATCGGGCCTTCTATCAGGCGCTCGACCGTCACGAGGCTGCGCGGCAGTCCGAGAAAGTTCATGAGCTCCGTTCTCCCGACTGGAAGCGCCTTTCTAATGAAATCCACGAGGTTGAGCGCCAGTTGGAAGAGCTTGGTCACGCGCGTTTACGAACGAAAACTCGTCTTGATCTTCTACAGAACCTACGCACGCTCGAACCGCTCCTGACTGATGTCGATGTAGAGTTGGCCGGACTGGCGGAATTTGACGAGATCGCCGCAGTTCCGAAGGAAACCGAGCAGCAGCTTGAAAAACAATTGGCACGTCTCCACGAACTCGCCACACGAGAAGCTGCCTCCCTCGAGACGAGCGAGCGCATTCGGGACGAGTTTGAGGCACTGCAGCTCGACCCTGCTGTTTTGAAGCAGCGAGACTTGATTCACGAACTTCTCACGGAAAAAGTGGCGTATTCTCAAGCGAAAGCCGATTTCTCCAGGGTCAGGGCAGAGGTGGCGGATTTCGATCTCGAGCTTGCTGGTCTCGGTCGCAGGGCAGGTCAGAGGGGTTCTGTTGAAACACTCATCCAGACGCAGCCAGCCGATGCTCAAATCAATCGTCTCAATAGTCTTATCCGTGATGGAAACGAGCTGAAACGCGCCGAGACGACCCTACGGCAGCGCTTAGAAGACCAGACTTCGGAATTCAGCCGTATGCAACGAACCGAGAGCGGTGGTACGCTTCAAGATGTCGGGCATCTGCCGGAGCGCCTTGGTGCCCTCCAGCCAGATATCCGATCGATCGACCGGATTGAGGAGATCGACACTGCGCTAGCAAGGGCACGGCAGGATATTGGCGAAGCGATGGCTCGCCTGGCTCCTCCGGTTGAGGATATCGAAGCTCTTCTAAAGCTTCCGCTTCCGGACGAAGTTGAATTGGAGAAACACCGCCCCAATCTTGTAGCAGCTTCCGACCGTGTGAAACGTGCCCAGGAAAAGCAGGCAGAGCGCCGCTTGGAGCGTGAGGACGTAACACAGCTTATTTCGGACCTCGAAGATGATCGGCACCTTATTACCCGCTCGATGATCGAAGAGGCGAGGGCGGCTCGCGATGCGGCCATTGTCGGATTTCAATCCGGCAAGCTATGGGACGATGTGTTGCCAACGCTTGTTAGCGAGGCGGACAAGCTATCGGACGGTGCACTGTCGCAAGCTGAGCGAACCGCCCGCCACTCGGAACTGACGCTGAGGTTGGCTCGACTTGATAGTGCCATCGGGGCCGGGGAGCTTGAACTCGAGGCCGCGCGGGATCACGAGGACAGTGTACAGGCCGCGTTTTCGCGTCTTTTCGACCATGCGGGAGTTCCTGTTCTCGATATTGATCAGATGGGCAAATGGCTACGCAGCATCGATGCCATTGTTAAGCGGCGCGAGAGCGTCCGAGACCTGGAGGATCAGCTTCGCATTCTGCAAAGCCGGAAGGTCCAGGTCACATCTGAACTAGCGAACATTGCAACCGCCCTCGGGCTTGAAGCGACACTTGCCGGTCCGCTCTCGTCTAATGTCAGGCTTGTGGAGGCAAAGCTGGCCGAACAGGCGAAGGCATGGGATGAGAGGCGCATGGAGCGCGCCCGTCAAGAGGCGCTGGAAAGCGACATAGCCGACGGTGAGCGCAAGATCGCTGCCTTGGCTATAAGAGTTGATGAGTGGCAATCCCACTTCGCCGAGACCTGCGTTGCTTTCGGGCTCGATAATGCTCCGACCCTCGAGATGGCAGAGGCAGCAATTCAAGTCTGGAAAGAGATCCCACGCTGCTATGCCGAAAGGCAGAACAGACAGCGTCGCGTGGACGGCATGACACGCAACATCGATCAGTTCGAGGACAAGCTGTCGACAATATGCAAATCGATCGGCGACGATCTTTCCAGACTGGCTCCGATGCTCGCTGTCGATATCGTGCACAAACGAATGACCGACGCACAATCTGCCGAGGATCATAACCGCCATCTCGCCACGAGCCGAGACCGAGTTTCCGCCGAACTTCAACAGATAGCCGAGGAACGCCAGTCGATCAGTCAGGCTGTCGCTGTTCAGTTGGATCGCCTGAATGTTCAGATGGACGGCAGGACACTTCTCGAGCGTCTCGGAAGGCGTCGTGCCGTGGTCGAGAAGCTCGACGACAGTCGGCGGAGGCTGTCGCTGCATTCCAGGGGCATCAGCGAAGAAGACATCCGGGTGAAACTGGACGACTTCGATCGCGTCGCTGCCGATTTGGAGATCGAGGCGCTGGCAGCCGAGGATTCTCAACAGTTCGACATGTTCGGCAAGCTCAAGGGAAGACTCGCTGAATTGGCATCGACAAAAGAAGCGCTCGAGACCGGAATGAGCGCGGAGCAGGCTGCTTTCGACAAGGCCTCTGCGGAACAAGAGACACAGGATCTGGCCCGTCAGTGGGCGGTTCTGAGGCTCGCCTCAAAACTGCTATCGACCTCTATGGAACGTTATAGAGAGTCACAGGCAGATCCGCTGCTCGCGCGGGCAAGTGAGTACTTCGCCACCTTGACGAACGGCTCCTTCATTCGCTTGGTGCAGGAATTCGACGATCAGGATGCGATAAGGCTCAAGGCAGAACGAGCCGACGGTGAGCAGCTCCCGACGAAGGCGCTCAGCGAAGGTTCCGCAGATCAGCTTTACCTCGCCTTCCGTCTGGCGTTCATCGAGGACTTCTGCAGCCGCAACGAGCCACTGCCTTTCATAACGGACGATGTATTTCAGTCGTTCGACGACGAGCGAAAGGCTTCCGGATTGAAAACTCTGGCGTCCGGAGGGCGGGCGTTCCAACCGATCTTGTTTACACACGAGGGCAAGATCATTGAAATCGCATCCGAGCTCCTGGGAGATGACGTCGATATTATCAGGTTCGAACGCCTCGCTGGCGCCTGAAGCCATTGACTGGTGCTAGCGCGATCTTGCTGTGCGCCCTTAATACCGCAAGTCCGACATCGAGCAGGTCCCGACGTCGGCGAAGATTATCCGACCTCCCACTTCTTCAAATACTCCCTCGCGTGGTCCTCCAGCCTTTTTAGATGGAGTTGCGCGCGCGTTACCGCTGAATCGATGCGTTGCAAATCTCGCCCAGTCACCGACAGCCCGGCAGTAGTCTTGGCCGCATTTTTCGTTATCTCCTCAACACGTGCCAACGCCTTTCTGGCGCTACGCAGATAGGTGGCGCCAACAAATCTGACCGCTTCAAATTCGTCGAGATCTGCTTCCGCAAAATTCTCGATCAGCTTGATCACCATTTTCGCTGTTTCAGGAGAGAGGATCGTCGGGTTCCCCGCTGCACCAGCGGTAGCGTTCATTTTTGACAAGTTTGCCTTGATCCTGTCGATACGACGCCTTTCGTTCCCGCATCGGCGTGTCATTCGCTTCGCAAGCGTCAGGTTCTTTTCAAGCGTCATCGCGACGGTTTGGCGATGGAAGCGATCAGCGTCTTTCACCTGCTTGGCAAGGAAACGAATTGTCGGGATTGCAATTGCGACAGCAGCCCAGCCGCTCAGTGCTGAGATCCACTCCCTCACACAGTGTTCTTCCGGCTGCGCCCAAGGAAGCAAGGAAGCCAAGACGGGACAGATGGAGCACACCAAGAAGGCTGCCCTCCGGTATTCCATATCACGAAAACGACGGCGGCCGTCACTAGCCCGAAAGCAAACCCTCGCCGAAAGCGATGCTGCGAAACTGCGCCATTCATTTCAGGTGATCCCGATCGATCTTCTTGGTCCGGACAATTCTGCTGAAATCTTGAAGCCTACTCCAAGAGCGCCTTGACGGGACTTTCGAGCTTTTCCCTTGTTGCGGCCAGCAGCTTCTTTTTCGCCTTATAAGAGGCGCAGAATTCTTCGAGCAGCTTGAGATCGTCGGTCATGTCGTTCGGCCTTGGTGCCGGTAGGTCCCGTCCATACGACATGTCATGACCTGAGCGCTCCGAGACCTGCTTCATTGCATGGTAGATCGTCTTATAATCGTTGTCGTCGACCCCTACTTCCTTAAGCCGCTGCGTCATCACATCGGGAACAAAGCGGACAACCGTCTTGTTGAGGACAAGCTCCTCGACGGCACGTTCCCAAGTTTCTCGCAGATCCGAGTAGAAGTCTTTGACCAGCCTGCGATAGCTGTCGGTATCGTGCTCAGTCAAAGCTGCATTCGCCTTGGCGCGTTGTCTGAGGTCGGCGATGCGAACGTTGAGGTCGGCGATCCAAGGCTCCCTGTCTTCCTCGATGACGCCAAACCCGGCAGTGTCTGTCTTTCGAATGACCGTTTTCACAAGTGGTGCTCGTTCGCCGACCCTGGCCGCCTCGGAGACGATCTCGTTGAAGAACACGATGTTGTGCGTGAAGATGACTACCTGCCGACCCTTCGCGGCTTCGGCGACCAATCGCCTGGCAACCCGACGCATGCGTATGTGATCGAGAGACGACACAGGATCGTCAATGATCATTCCGTAGTTCTCGCGGTCGTCCCCGATTTCGGCGAGGAAGCATGCTAGCGCAAGCGCTCGCTGTTCGCCTTCCGATAGGATTTGATTATTCTTGACGTGCTTGACGCCCTTGAGGCCGATCGAGAACAGGTTCTGACCGCACGATATTTAATCTGTCCATCATCGCGAACTGCGAGCAATTGCCATGCAAATTGGAGTGCGATCGCGCGCATTGAAGCCGCCTGAGGCAATGCCATCCTCCATGATTCTGGCCGGGACACATTAATTTAACAGTGCCCTCGAACCACCTCGATGCCCGCAAAGCAGATGGTCCGCAGGTTGCCGTCTTCGAGGATCGCGGTCGTTTCCGGCGTCCAGCGATCGGCTCGTCCGTCCGATCGCGGTCACTGACGTCGTCGCTCATATTCGTTCCTTATGTTTTCCTGCACAGTGTAAGCAAAGACGGTCTTTCTGGTCACCAGGTCGCGAGAGCGCTTGTCGAATTGGCGGAAGTGGT
>NZ_JBNDHS010000076.1:0-29507 GCF_056755095.1 Rhizobium sp. SVR5-9E
GGTTGATGAAGGCGGCAGGTGCGGAGTTTGTTGGGGGTGCGTATGTTGTTTGACGGAGTTGTCAGGCTGCTGACATTAGCTGCAATGGCGTCTCTATTCGCATCACCAATTTTTTCCGACGACTTGTTCCCGCAACGAAATGATATCCTCCCCTACTTCCTGAATTTGAATCCGGTTTCCCGCCACCAACAGTTCCGAGGAGTGAGGATTAACATCCTCTATTCCTGCATTGAAGCTAGGGAGGTTCAATCGAAGAATGTGTGCGGCCACGCTAGCGACTTTGTCTCATCTCAGGACGAAGTTGGCTATCTTCGTATGATGTACGAAGACAGAGATGCTTTGAACATCTTGGTGTCAGCCAAAGCATACCCCGAAGAGCTGCTTATGAAGCATTTTCCAAATTGCTCATTCAGAGGGAAAACTAGATCTCTTGTTATTCTTGGAGAGCAGGCACCAGATCAGGTGGTAGAAAAATGTATACTGTCGTCAACTCTAATTCATCTTGGTTTTTTGGTTAACGACCGGATCTACCAGGGATTAGACTTGAATTCTTTTATACGCATCGTTTCTTCATACACCTCTAGATGAAGGAGTGAATGTCAATGGCAGACAATAGAAACGTCGTTTTTGATGCTAGCGGTAAGCCCATTGGTTTTTCATTCGGGGCAATTTTACGTCCGGAACCAAGCATTGGCTCGCAGCGGAGGTGATATCTATCTCCGAGACCCCGCAGTCGAAATTCGAAGCCGGACGATCGTCGCTACGGAGAATGCTCGGCGGCAAGCCCTTACTTCCAAATACATGGTGGATCATAACTCGAAGCTAGAAGCTACGGCGTGGGCTACCGCCGATTCCTACATGCTTTCCAATGGTCCGCTGTTTGTCGCCGTACACGTCATCGCCGTCGACCTTACCTTGGGGTCCGGTGCGGCGCGCGAAGAAAGAGTTCGCGGTAAACAACGCTACCGGGGTTTAGAGCCAACGCAACGATGGTGGCAGTCTACGCCTTAGACCATTGCAAAGAGTTTTCCCCAGAAACGAAATTTGAGACTTGCATACAGGAGGTAATTGGCGATGGGAGATGAAAAACAACTAGTTAGTATCCCTCGTGAGAGGCTCGTTGGCCCAAAGCCCTTCAATAAGTGGGTGGGGTGAAGTCTCACGGGGTCGATTCCCGGATATGGATACTCGCTCGGATCAGGGGCAGACGGTCTGTTGTTGTCGATCTTTCCGGATGCTAGCCTTCATGCGGGAGCATCCGGAGCGATCGATGGCAAAGAACATTGTCATTCTGTTCGATGGCACGTCGAACGAGATATCGGCCGACAGGACCAATGTTCTCAGGCTGTTTGGTACCCTCAAGCGCTCGGATGAGCAGATTGTCTACTACGATCCGGGCGTCGGCACTTTCGGCGCGGCGAACGCCTGGTCAAAGCTCTACCGCAACACCTATGAGGTTCTCGGGTTAGCGACCGGCTGGGGCCTCGACCAGAACGTCAAGGAAGCCTACCGCTTTCTGGTGGAGAACTACGATCGCGGCCCGACCGCCGCCGACCGGCGGCATCCGGATCGCGACCGCATCTATATCTTCGGCTTCAGCCGCGGCGCCTATTCGGCGCGAGTCCTGGCAGGCTTCATCCATGCCTTCGGCCTGACGAGCCGATATCACCTCAATCTGCTCGACTATGCCTACAGGACCTACAAGGGAATTCCGCAGCAAGAAGAGCGGCTTGGCGGCGGCGAAGATGGTGGAGAGGAGGCGCCTTCGGCCTTCGCCGCCATGCAGCTCTACGAGCGCACGCTGCGGAACGACCGTCCGCCGATCAAGCTCCTCGGTCTTTTCGATACCGTGGCCTCGGTGATCGAGCCGGGCAAATGGTTTCCACAATTCAAGACACATCCGTTCACCCGCAAGAACCCCAGCGTCGAATGGGTACGCCACGCGGTCGCCATTGACGAGCAGCGGACGCTGTTCCAGCCAGAGCTTTGGGAGCTGGACCAGGAATATTGGGGCCGCCCGTTCCGGCCGAAAACACCGCCTGTGAAGCAGAATTTCCGCGAGGTGTGGTTTGCCGGGGTCCACGGTGATATCGGCGGCGGCTATCCGGAGGCGCAGAGCGCAGCGGTCAAGATCCCGCTCGCCTGGATGATCGAGGAAACGCGGGCGGCCGGCCTCATCTATGTCACGCGCACGGTCAACGACATCGTGCTCGGCAAGGGTAACAAGAAATATGTACCGCTGGAGCCCACGGCACCTCTCCACGACTCCATGACCGCCGCATGGAAAATCCTTGAATACGTCCCGCGGCGCGTGCCGGAACATTCCTGGCGTGAGCACGGGAACCGGAGCGCGCTTTATCTGCCCAAAAGCGACCGCCGCTTCATTCCCGACGATGCGCTGATCCATGTCTCGGTCAAGGAGCGAATGGACGCCGGCTCCTACGATCCGCCGAACCTGCCTTCCAACCCTAACTTCGTTTCTTAACGGCTTGAATCATTCTCTGCGGCTACGCCGCCAAGTGCTTGATGTGCCGCATATCCGCCGTGAACCGTGCGAGTTCCTCTTCCTTGCGCACTTCGTCGGGAATGCGAAGAAGGTAACTTGGATGCACCGTCACAAACAACAGCCGCCCATCGGCCATCGGAATTGCCTGCCCGCGAATGTCCGAAAGCCGATGCTTGGTGTCGGTGAGAGAAGCGAGCGCCGTTGCGCCCATCGCGACGATCAACTTCGGCTTCACCAGTTCGATTTCAAGCTCGAGCCACCAGCGGCAATGCTTCACCTCGCCCATATTGGGCTTTTGGTGGATGCGGCGCTTGCCGCGCGGCTCGTATTTGAAATGCTTGACGGCGTTCGTGACGTAAAGCGTCGCGCGGTCGATGTCGGCTTCCGCAATCGCCTGATCGAAGACCTTCCCTGCAGGACCAACGAAGGGGCGGCCGGCGAGATCTTCCTGATCGCCGGGCTGCTCGCCGACGAACATCACTGCGGCATTACTTGGCCCCTCCCCGAATACCGTCTGGGTCGCCCTTGCATGCAACGGGCAGCGCGCGCAAGTGGCCGCCTCCTCACGAAGCGCCTCAAGCGTTCCGCCCGGTGCCTTTGGTTGCGCAGGAGCGTTGCCCGCAGCCTCTTGCAGCCGGTCATGGAACGGCAGCGGCTGCGTCGCCTGCCGCTCCGCCATGGCGAGAACCTCGCTTTCGGCATTGGCGATGAGCCTGGGGATAAGATCGGCTTCCGGCAGATTCTTCCAATATTTCTTCGGCATCTCCGCCTGCATCGCCTTCACCTTGAGGCGGGCCGGATTGAAGATGCTGGCGTAATAGGTGCGCCAGAGTTCGTCGGCGGCGTCCGTCAAATTGGGCTTTTCACAAGGTTCGTTGCTGATCGTCAGCTTCCGGCCGTCCCATCCCGCCGAGCCCTTCGGCGTCAGGATGATCCAGTCCATGTCGTTGAAGCGCTTCTGAAAGAACGGCGCCGTTTTCGCGACGATATGATGGTCTGGTTCGAACCAGGCGAGGAACTTGCGCCGGCCATTCATCGAAATGCCGGAACCGACTTCCTTGAAGCGCACGAAAGCGGTCATCTTGTGCGCGTCGCGACGTACGCTCTTTTCCATCAGGCGCACGCGCGAGACATCCTCGTCCGAAATGACGTCGAGCAGCTTCTTGTCTGATTGCAGCCGCCAGAGCAGCCGGTAGAGCAGCGAAAAGCGGATAGGATCGGAATGACAGATCACCGCGCTCGCCACCTCGATGAAGGCAGCGGGCACTGTCATCTGCTTCTGCCCGCCGGCGGGCTGGGGCGGCAGGGCGTCGTGTTTCCAGAAAAGCTGCTTGTCGCCGCCCTTTTCCAGCCATTCGACCTCCTCGGGCGGCACGCCGGCTGCCGCAAGGGCCCGAGCGGCATCACGCCATTCGCCGAAATCTCCCCGCCCCTCCAGTACGATCCGGCGCATCAGAGCAACCTAAGCTGTTCAGGCTTCGGCTCGAACATGGCGCGCAGGTCCGGACGGTCGATCAGGCGGCGGGGCGTCCAGCCCTCGGCAGTGACGAAGGCCTGCACCTTCCGGATCGAGACGCCGAGCCGCGACAGGTCCTCAAGACGAAGCGTGCGGAAGCGGCGGGCGGACAGGATGGCCTTCACCGTCTTTGTGCCAAGGCCTGGCACCCGCAACAGCTTTTCACGATCGGCCTTGTTGACGTCGATCGGAAAGTCGGCGCGATGACCGAGCGCCCAGGCAAGCTTGGGATCGAGGTCGAGATCCAGCATTCCGCCGGCTTGCGGAGAAATGATTTCGTCTATGCCGAAGCCGTAGAACCGGTAGAGCCAATCCGCCTGATAGAGCCTGTGCTCACGCATCAGCGGCGGCTTGATGAGCGGCAGGTTCCTTGACGCGTCAGGAATGGGGCTGAACGCCGAATAGTAAACGCGTCGAAGCCCGTAGCTGCCGTAGAGCTGCGCGCTGGCGCCCAGGATGGTCGCATCGTTCGCCCCATCGGCTCCAACGATCATCTGCGTGCTTTGCCCTGCCGGAACGAACCGCTTGCGCTGCTTCGTTTGAAGCGTCGGCTCCTCGGCCGCCTCGATCTTCAGCCGAAGATCGCCCATCGAGCGGCGAATGCTGGACGGCTTCTTTTCAGGCGCCAACCGGGCAATGCCGCTATCGGTCGGCAACTCGATATTGAGCGATAGCCGATCAGCATAAAGCCCCGCCTCATCGATCAGCTCGGGCGAAGCCTCCGGGATCGATTTCAGATGGATGTAACCGCGAAAATTATGCGTCGTGCGCAACTCCCGCACGATGCGGACCATCTCCCCCATCGTGTGGTCCGAAGAGCGAATGATGCCCGAGGAGAGAAACAGTCCCTCGATATAGTTACGCCGGTAGAATTCCAGCGTCAGCCAGACCACCTCGTCCGGCGTGAAGCGAGCCCGTTCGACATTGCTGGAGGAGCGGTTCACGCAATAGGCGCAATCATAGATGCAGAAATTGGTGAGCAGGATCTTGAGCAGCGATATGCATCTGCCGTCCGGCGCATAGGCATGGCAGATGCCGGAACCTTCCGTCGAACCGAGCCCGCCACTTGCCGCTGAATGACGTGTCGTTGTGCCGCTGGAAGCACAGGAAGCATCGTATTTCGCAGCGTCCGAAAGGATGGCCAATCGTTCTTTGAGCGACTTCTTCATCGTTATGTTCACTATATGTTCCGCCTTTAAAAGTCAATGCGGAGCGGCTGGTTTTGACCGTACGCCAGCGAACCGTGAGCCGGGCATCGATCATCAATACGAATTTTATGGAAATCCGCGGCGGCGATCTGTTATAAGCAGGCAGCTATGATTATTGCACGGTTCCGAAGTTCCCCTTCGGGACCTGTTTTCTTTTGTGTCTCTGCCTGGGACGCGAAGTGCGAAGGACAGGAAAATGGTAGATAAGGTTCCGATGACACAGGGTGGTTTCGTCAAGCTGCAGGAAGAACTGCGCTGGCGTCAGCAGGAGGAGCGCCCTCGCATCATCGAAGCAATCGCCGAAGCCCGCGCCCATGGCGACCTTTCGGAAAATGCCGAATATCATGCAGCCAAGGAGGCCCAGAGCCACAACGAGGGCCGCATTGCTGAGCTGGAAGATCTGACGGCCCGCGCCGAGGTGATCGACCTTGCGAAGATGTCGGGCGACAAGATCAAGTTCGGCGCCAAGGTCAAGCTTGTCGACGAAGACACCGAGGAAGAAAAAACCTACCAGATCGTCGGCGACCAGGAAGCCGACGTAAAGGCCGGCCGCATTTCCATCTCCTCCCCGATCGCCCGTGCGCTCATCGGCAAGGAAGTCGGCGATTCCATTGAGGTTAACGCGCCAGGCGGCTCGAAGGCCTACGAAGTTCTGTCGATCTCCTGGGGCTGATCGTCAGATCGTGCTTGATATCCGCGACGTCGAGATCATTGCGCCGAACTTCAAGCGCCGGCTTTCCGGCGTCACGTCCACGATCGTTCAGCTCATCCCCTGCCAGATCAAGCTCGGCGTGAAGATCGCGACGCTGGGTCCCGGCTTGCCGGATCACCTGCCCAAGCTCCGGTGGACGCAACTCGCCGGGCTCTGGCGCCGGCCACGCAACGGCCGCCATCGCATCTGGCATGCGCGGCGAAACAACGAGATGGCGGCAGGGATAATACTCAAGCATGTCTTTCGCATGCCGCTGAAACTGCTGTTCACCTCGGCGGCGCAGCGGCGACACACGAGCTACACACGCTTCCTGATCCGCCAGATGGACGCCGTGATCGCCACCAGCGCCCGCTCCGGCTCCTTCCTCGAAGTCCCGCATACGGTGATCCGCCACGGCGTGGATCTCGACCTCTTCCACCCGCCGCAGACCGCCGAAGACGCGATCGAAGCGACCGGCCTGCCCGGCAAATACCTCGTCGGCTGCTTCGGCCGCATCCGCCATCAGAAGGGCACGGATCTCTTCGTCAAGGCGATGATCGAGCTATTGCCGAAATTTCCCGAGTGGACGGCGGTGATCTCCGGCAGGGTTACGCCAGAACACACCGCCTTTGCAAACCAGCTCAGATCCGAAATCGCCGCGGCCGGACTGACCGACCGGATCGTGTTTCTCGGCGAGGTGCCGGATATCAAGGTGTGGTACCGGCGCCTGACGCTCTATGTCGCCCCCTCGCGCAACGAAGGATTCGGGCTGACGCCTTTGGAGGCGATGGCATCGCAGACCGCCGTGGTGGCCTCGGACGCAGGGGCCTATGCGGAGATGATCGAGAACGGGGTAAACGGTACCGTTGTTGCTGCCGGCGATGGTAAAGCGCTGACGGCAGCGATCGCACCGTATCTTGCTGACCCGGCAGCCGCCGAAACCCTTGGCAAACAAGCTCTGGAGAAGACCAGATCGGATTTCGACTTGATGCGCGAAGCGCTTGCCATCGGCGCCATTTACGAAGAAATGCTTGCCCATTAGCGGTGAGCATTTTCCGCAACGAGCGGCGAACCAACAACCAAGGACATCAACCCACGACGAACGGTGTATGGTTGCGCAAGCAATGTTTACGCCTATGACAAAATCGCCTAGAAGAAGCCGACCTTGGTAGTAAGCAATTGATTGGACCGCGACAGACGATGTCGAGAGCTGAGCAGAATTTGAATATATATGTGTCGGCACTGACCCGTCGTCGGCCGGAGATGGTCAATGCCCTGCTTCGCTCATGGGCTGCCATGCAATTGCCCGACCGCTGCACGGTGACGTTCCTGATTGTTGAAAATGACAGCCAGCAGGCCACACTGCCGATTGTGGAAGCCAACCGTCCGAAGTTTACGCAGGCACCGCTTCTCTACGTCCTGGAAACGGAGCTAGGCATACCGTTCGGCAGAAACCGCGCGGCAAAGGAAGCGATCAAAGCCGACGCCGATCTGCTGCTGTTCGTCGACGATGACGAGGAGGCGGCGGAAGACTGGCTTTTCAGAATGATCGACGGTTATCGAAAGAGCCGTGCCGTGCTACTCGGCGCCCCTTTGCGTGCCCGTCCGCCTGCCGGAGATCTGACAACTCTCCAGAAGACGATGTACAAGAACGTCGAGGCGCGTTACGCCAAGAAGGAAACGCGCGCCGGCAAGCTAGCGACATTAAATTCGACCGAACGCGTGACGATCGTCACCAATAACTGGCTGGCGGAACTCGCTATTTTCAAGACGCATGGTATCTGGTTCGACGAAACGATGCGCTTCACTGGCGGTACCGACTCCAAACTTTATGCGGACGTGCGCAAGGCCGGCCTGACGACCGGATGGGTTGCCGATGCCTTTGTCTACGAGACGATCCCGCCAGACAGGCTGAGTTTTTGGTACCAGTACAGAAGAGCACGCGACCAGTCGAACACGCACATCCGGCGCAAGAGCCAGGCTCTCTCACGCCGTTCGATGCTCGCACTTCTTCCTGTCCCAATGAAGTCGCTGTTTTTAGCCGGACAAATTCTGGCCATTCCGTTTACCGCCGGCCGGAGTCTTCTGGACGCCGCGAGGACAATGGGCTGGATATCGGGCCGCATTGGCTTTGTTGTAGGCAAGCGCTCGGCTCTTTACACCGAGGTCACGGGCAATTAGTCGAAACTGTTGCTCGTTTTTCCCGAACGCGCATCGGCATGGAATTACGGCCTCGAAGCGGCGAGGCCCTCACGACGTCATACTGGTTTAGAGGCAATGCTACAGGATTCAACCATTCTCATCACAGGCGGAACTGGCTCATTCGGCAACAGCTTTGTGCCGATGACCTTGGCGCGCTTCAACCCCAAGAAGCTGATCATCTTCTCTCGCGACGAGATGAAGCAATGGGAGATGGCGAAGAAATTCAGTGGAGACGATCGGATTCGTTTCTTTATCGGCGATGTCCGGGATAAGGACAGACTGTACCGCGCGTTGGATGGTGTGGATTATGTTGTGCATGCTGCCGCGACAAAAATCGTCCCAACAGCCGAATACAACCCGTTCGAGTGCGTGAAGACGAACATCAACGGCGCAATGAACCTGATTGATGCTTGCATCGACAAGGGTGTAAAGCGTGTCGTTGCGCTGTCGACCGATAAAGCAAGCAGCCCGATTAATCTTTACGGAGCGACAAAACTCGCCTCGGATAAGCTTTTTGTTGCCGCAAATTCTTACAGCGGTAGCCACGACACGCGCTTTTCAGTCGTTCGGTACGGCAACGTGATGGGTTCACGTGGTTCTGTCATTCCTTTCTTCATGTCCATTCGTGACAAGGGCGTCCTGCCGATCACCGACTCAAGGATGACCCGTTTCATGATTTCCTTGGAAGAAGGCGTCGGACTTGTTTGGCACGCTTTTGACGACATGATCGGCGGCGAAATTTATATTAAAAAAATCCCGTCCATGAAGGTTACTGACCTTGCGCGCGTTCTGGCGCCGGAAGCCAAGCAGGAAATAATCGGCATTCGACCCGGAGAAAAGCTCCACGAGCAGATGATCAGTGCCGAAGACTCCCATTATACCTATGAATATAAAGACTATTTCAAGATACTTCCTGCGATCTACGACTGGGCTGAATCTCAGGAGAGAATAAAAGACGGCAAGAAGGTTGAACAAGGCTTCGTCTATTCCAGCGACAATAACAGCGAATGGATGAGCGATTCAGAAATGTTGAACTGGCTTGATGCAAACAAAGAGAAAATCGGGAGCTTCTGACCGTGATCCCCTACGGGCGCCAGGATATAACGCAGGCTGATATTGATGCCGTTGTCGATGTGCTGCGATCGGACTTCCTGACACAAGGCCCGGCAGTTCCACAGTTTGAAGCAATGGTTTCTCGATATACTGGGGCCGATTATGCGGTCGCGGTCAATAGCGCCACTTCAGCATTGCACATCGCCTGCCTGGCGCTTGACCTCGGGCCTGGAGATTGGCTCTGGACTTCGCCGATAACGTTCGTCGCATCTGCCAACTGCGCCCTGTATTGTGGCGCGCAGATAGATTTCGTTGACATCGACCCGACGACTTACAATCTCTCAATCGACGCCCTCGAAGCAAAGCTGCGGAGCGCCGAGGTGCGAGGGTGCCTTCCCAAAATCGTCATCCCGGTCCATCTCTGCGGGCAATCATGTGACATGAAGGCGATCCACGCATTGTCACAGAAATATGGATTTCGGATCGTCGAGGACGCGTCTCATGCAATAGGCGCAAAATACGATGATGCGCCCGTTGGTAACAATCGCTACAGCGACATAACAGTCCTCAGCTTTCATCCGGTGAAGATCATCACGACGGCCGAAGGTGGCATGGCTTTGACCAACGACTCCCACCTGGCCGAACGTCTTCGACTGCTTCGCAGTCACGGTATCACGCGTGACCCCGCATTGATGACGCATCCATCCGATGGTGATTGGTACTATCAGCAAATCGAGCTTGGCTACAATTACCGAATGACGGATGTACAGGCCGCCTTGGGCATCAGCCAAATCGAGCGATTGGACAAGTATGTGGATGCTCGGCAGACGCTCGCAAGACGGTATGACGATCTACTGGCAGAGCTGCCACTGCAGCTCCCATGGCAGCATCCTGATACGTATTCATCGTATCACCTTTATCCTGTGCGCGTGCGTTCTGCGCGGCAGGACGTATTTGGCCGCCTGCGGAAAGCGGGTATCGGGGTCAATGTCCACTATATTCCCGTGCATCTACAGCCCTACTACAAGCGGATGGGCTTTAAAGCAGGCGACTTCCCCGAAGCCGAGAAATATTATGCAGAGGCTATCACGTTGCCGCTTTATCCCGGCCTTGGAGTCGATGGGCAAGACATAGTGTTAGACAGCTTAAGAAAAGCGATCTTCGAATGAGACTCGCCATTATTCCGGCTCGAGGCGGAAGCAAGCGGATTCCCCGGAAAAATATCCGAACCTTCGCAGGAAAGCCGATCATTGCGTGGTCGATTGAAGCTGCGCAAAATAGCGGCTGTTTTGACAAGATCTTGGTGTCAACGGACGATCAGGAGATTGCAGATGTCGCGCGTGCTCACAATTGTGATGTTCCGTTCACTCGGCCTGCAGAACTCTCCGATGACCAAACAGGCACCACTCCGGTCGTAGCTCACGGGGTCGAATGGGCGCTCAAGAACAACATGCCTGCGACCGAAATTTGTTGCATCTATGCGACTGCGCCGTTTATCGAAGCCGCAGATCTTCGCCTTTGCCTAGACAGGCTGATTGAAGAAGGTTGCGATTACGTGTTTCCGGTGGCGCAATACGCGTTCCCCATACAACGTGCAGTCAAGATCACCTCGTCCGGCCGGGCCGCGATGTTTGATCCAACTCAGTTTGCAACCCGTTCCCAGGACCTTGAAGAAGCCTATCACGATGCAGGCCAGTTCTATTGGGGCCGACGCGACGCATGGCTTTCACGCAGGCCTATCTTCTCCGCGGATTCGGTTCCCGCCGTTATCCCCCGCTACCGCGTCCAGGATATTGATACAGAGGAGGATTGGCGATACGCAGAACTCATGTTTGAGGTTCTAGCCCGCCTTGTGGATCGTTCCTGACGGAAAAGTGAGACTTTAGATGCTAACCTACTGCATACGTTGCGTAATGCCTGACACCAAACCTGATCTCCACTTGGATTCGGAAGGCATATGCAATGCCTGCCGAAGCTACGAGCGGCGCAAGGAGGTGGATTGGAATGCGCGCCATCAGGACCTTCTGAAAGTCTTGGAAAAATACCGACGCACAGATGGCAGCAACTGGGATTGCATTGTTCCGGTGAGTGGCGGCAAGGATAGCACCTATCAGGTGATCCGAATCAAACAGCTAGGCCTCAATCCGCTTTGCGTAACATCAAGCACATGCGACCTGAGTGATATCGGGCGGAAGAACATCGAGAACCTCAAGCATCTCGGTGTTGACTGCGTTGAAGTTTCGCCCAACCCACTGGTGCGGGCCAAGCTGAACCGCATCGGGCTAACACAGGTCGGCGACATCGCCTGGCCTGAGCATGTCGGAATTTTCACGATCCCCGTTCGGGCCGCGGTTCAGTTTAACGTTCCGCTGATCATCTGGGGCGAGAATTCCCAGAATGAGTACGGCGGCCCTGCGGCCGATGCGGAGAACAATGTTCTCAATCGCCGGTGGCTTGAGGAGTTTGGCGGTTTGCTGGGCCTGCGTGTTTCGGACCTCGTCGGAATGGAGGGAATCGAAGCAAAGCATCTGATCAATTACACCTATCCCAGCGAAGAACAACTCGCCCGAACCGGCGTTACTGGTCTGTTTCTTGGTTATTACCTGCCGTGGGACGGGCTTTCTAACGCTTTGATCGCGCAGGCAAACGGGTTTACTAGTTACCATAAGACAGTTGAAGGTTCGATGGTTAACTACGAAAATTTGGACAACCATCAGCACGGCATCCACGACTACTTCAAGTTTCTAAAGTTCGGCTTTGGCCGAGCTACCGATCTGGCTTGTCTGCATATTCGCCGCGGTCGGCTTACACGTCAGGACGGCCTTGACGCCGTACGCCGGCTAGATGGACAATTCCCTTGGACGTATCTGGGCAAGTCGCTTGATGAAATTTTGCGACCGCTTGAAATGACGACGGATGAATTCATACGTCTCTGCGACAAGTTCACGAACAAGAAGATCTTCAAGCGCGATGCGAATGGCGCTCTTATCAAGGATCGGGATGGCACGCTGGCCAAACTGAACTACGACAATCCATGAAGGTAGGCGTCATCGACTATGGAGTGGGAAATCTGGGATCGGTGCTGCGATCTCTCGAAGAATTGCGCGCGGTTCCCGCCCTTATTGATTCCCCTGCCCTGATTCACCAAACCGACTGTCTCATCTTGCCTGGTGTTGGCAACTTCACCGAAGGAATGAAGCGGCTGAATGAGAGCCAATGGCCGGAAGCTCTTCATAAAAGCGTCGAGGCGGGTCGGCCTTTGTTCGGAATCTGCTTGGGCATGCAGTTGCTCGCGACCATGGGAACAGAGGGTGCCATCGATACTCCTTCGCAGCCGATGGCTGGGCTGGGCATGATAAAGGGCACCGTCAAGCGCTTGGATAAGCTTGGCTGCACCTTGCGCGTTCCGCACATGGGTTGGAACTCCATTCACATCAAAGACAGATCCTCTCCGTTGCTTGACGGCATTGTCGATGGAACTGATTTTTACTTCGTTCACAGCTATGCTTTCGTACCGGATTCCGATGACGAGCTCCTGGCAACGACCGACTATGGCGTGCCGGTAACTGCCGTTGTTGGCAAAGGTCACGTGTGGGGTGCCCAATTTCATCCTGAGAAGAGCTCGAGTGCGGGTCACAAAGTCCTGAAGAACTTCCTGGAGAGCGTAAAGTGCTGAAGGTCAGGGTCATTCCTACGCTTTTGTGGAAGCATTTTGGCTTGGTAAAAGGAAAAGGATTCGACAGCTGGCGCCGCGTCGGCCCGGTCCTGCCGGCAATCAAAGTTTACAATCAGCGCGAAGTGGATGAATTGATTCTGGTCGATATCGTGGCGCAAGAAACCGGCGATGAACCCGATTTTGAATCGATTAATGATTTCGGACAGGATTGCTTTGTACCGCTTACCGTTGGAGGGGGCATCAGGCAGATCGAATTTGTGCAGCGCCTCTTGCGATCCGGCGCCGACAAAATCAGCGTGAACTCTGCCGCCTACGAGAATCCTCAACTGCTAACGCAGATCGCACGGCGATATGGCGCTCAATGCGCCGTTGCAAGCGTTGACGTTCGAAAGGGTGATGGATCGAGCTGGCGATGCTTCAGCCACGCAGGCACACGAGACACAGGAAGGAACGTCGCAGAATGGGCTCGTGAACTCGAGGACCGTGGTGCGGGCGAATTGCTTATAACGTCGATCGAGAGAGATGGCACGATGACCGGCTATGACCTCGCTTTGATAGAAACTGTCGTCAATACCGTGAGCATTCCGGTTATCGCTTCGGGCGGCGCAGGAAGCTATCAAGATATGATCGACGCCGTAAATAAAGCAGGCGCCTCCGCGGTCGCGGCCGCAAGCATTTTTCATTTTACCGAGCAAACCCCCGCCGGTGCAAAAGCAGCCATGGCTGCGGCGGGCATACCGGTGCGACAATCTCTGGGGCTGGCAAGCTAAGATACACAATGAAGATCGCCATTCGTACCGATGCGTCTCTGGAAATCGGGACCGGTCATGTCATGCGCTGCCTGACATTGGCCGATCGGCTGCGGAAATCCGGGGCGGAGATTCGCTTTATTTGTCGTGAGTTAAGAGGAAACCTGATTGAGCAGATTCAGGCCCGCGGCTGTCGGGTGGACGTTCTATCTGCTGCTCCCGCTGGGGGACAATCCACTAAGCTTGGTGTACCCCATCACCAACCACTTCCAGATCATTTCGACTGGCTGGCAACAAGCCTAGAGGCTGATGCGGAGGAATGCCGCGAGCCAATTGCAGCCTTTCGCCCGAACTGGCTGATCGTGGACCATTACGCAGTCGACAGCCGTTGGGAACTTGCGATGCGGCCGTTTTGCGAACGGATCATGGTGATCGACGACCTGGCCGACCGTCGGCACGATTGCGACTTGCTACTGGATCAAAGCTTGGGCAGGCGTGCTGAAGATTACTTGGATTTGGTGCCAGAGCAATGTGAGCTGTTGTTGGGCCCGCGCTATGCGGTGCTGCGGGAGGAGTTCGCTCAGCTACGGCCATCAACTCTTGAACGGCGACTTGATACCCAGGTACAAAAACTGCTGATCGCGATGGGCGGCATCGACAAGGACAACGCCACTGGCAGAGTAATTTCAGCGCTTGAGACCTGTGCTTTGCCTGATGAGTTGAAGATAACGATTGTCATGGGTAGTCGCGCACCCTGGCTTCCCAGCGTTCGACAGGCTGCATCTCAACTAAAGTGGCAGACCGACATTCTGGTAGACACCGACGAAATGGCTGCGTTGATGAGCGGAAGCGATCTAGCGATCGGGGCAGCGGGAGCAACGTCCTGGGAGCGATGCTGTCTAGGCCTGCCGTCGGTTATTGTCGTGTTGGCCCAAAATCAGGAGTTCATCGCCCGCGGTTTGCAGCAAGCCGGCGCTGCCATAATGATTGATAGCGCAAGCGAGTTGGATGAGCTGCTTGCTCCGGCAATCAATCCTCTGATAGCCGACCCCGCCCGGCGCCTCAAGATGATTGCTGCTTGCACCGAAATCACGGATGGCAACGGCATTTCTACCGTGTTGAATATGCTGAAGCATTGAGATGGTACGTTCCGAACCTCATATGCGTCCAATGACGGAAGAAGACCTCGAAACGGTGCTGCAGTGGCGCAACAGCGCGCAGGTTCGCCAAGTCATGTACACGAGCCACGAGATAAGCCTCGATGAGCATCGGGCATGGTTTGCCCGAAAACAGGCCGATCCAAGTTGGCATTTATTGATTTTCGAGGACCAATCTCAGCCGTCGGGATATGTCAGCCTGTATGAGACAACGCTAGGGAAGGTTGCCGAGTGGGGCTTCTATGTGGCGCCGGGCATGCAAAAGGGAACCGGAACTCGCCTCGGTTTGGCGGCATTGGACTATGCATTTTTTGATCTGAGATTAGAGACTGTCCGGGGAGAAGCGTTGGCTTTTAACGAGGTTTCAATCCGCTTTCACGAAAAGATGGGCTTCCGGCGCGAAGACGAACTAAAGGAACGACAGGTGGACGATCAGGCCCACCGTGAAATCGTATGCTTTAGCATAAGCGCCGCGGAGTGGCGCGACGCAAGGAAAAGGGTGTGAAATGACCAAAGAACCGTCCATAACGATCGCGGGACGTCGCATTGCACGTGATACCGCACCCTATTTGATCGCGGAGTTATCGGCCAATCATAATGGCAAGCTGGAAACCGCGCTCGCCATCGTTGAAGAAGCCAAAAAGGCCGGCGCCGACGCGGTCAAACTCCAGACCTACACGGCAGATACCATTACACTGAAAGCCGATACCGAAGAATTTCAGATTCGTGGCGGCTTATGGGACGGCAAGAGTCTCTATCAGCTCTACGAAGAAGCACATATGCCGTGGGAATGGCACAGACCGCTCTTCGAACGCGCCAGAAATCTCGGCATTACCATCTTCAGCTCCCCTTTTGACAAAACCGCGGTGGATCTCCTCGAAGATCTGAATGCGCCTGCATACAAGATTGCTTCGTTTGAAGCAGTGGATCTCGGTCTTATCAAGTATGTCGCGGGCACCGGAAAGCCGATGATCATTTCCACTGGCATGGCAGACGGTGACGAAATTGCAGAAGCGGTCGCCGCGGCTCACGATGGCGGTTGCCGCGAGGTTGCCATTTTACATTGCGTAAGTGGCTATCCGGCCCCGCCGGAAGACTACAATCTGCTGACAATTCCTGACAAAATGAGGCGCTACGGCCTAGTTACCGGGTTGTCGGACCACACGCTCGACAACACCACAGCCATAGCGAGCATTGCCCTCGGTGCTCGAATAGTCGAAAAACACTTCACGCTCGACCGCAATGGCGGCGGGCCCGACGACAGCTTCTCCCTCGAACCGAAGGAGATGAAGGACCTTGCTGATGGGATCAAGGTGGCCTGGAACGCATTGGGCGGCATCGACTACGGCCGAAAATCCAGCGAGCAGGGCAACGTCAAGTTTCGGCGGTCCTTGTATTTCATCACAGACATGAAGGTCGGCGACATCGTCACTGAAGACAGTATAAGAAGCGTCCGTCCCGGCTTTGGGCTGCCTCCTAAATTCTATGAGCAGATTATAGGCCTGCCGCTCGTCAAGGACGCATCTGCAGCCACCCCTGTGACAGAAGCGCATTTTGCCCATTTAGCGCGAGGGTAGACGGATTATAACCGGCCTGCCGCTACGAAGTCAGAACCTGCCATCACGGAAGTAACGGACCCATGCACTGATGTGGGAAAGGGTATTGGTAAGGAGCTGCGGGCTTTTCCTGCCACCGGACGACGCTTTTGAGTGTTCAGACCCAATCGTTGACGTTATCGCCGAGATCATGCGTCGGTGATCGCGCGTAGATTGCTCGAATACGGAGGGATCAAGCTTTGCAAACGTTCTTAGCCATTCCTCGTCAACTCGGTAGGGCGTCCAGAAGACCTCGGACAATTCATCTACCGATACGGCTTGGGTAAGGCCCGATCGAACATAGCCGTAGTAATCCGCCTGAATTGGATCCATTTCAAAGCATTGATATACGGGAACGCCGCTATGCAATATTTCGGTGACCACAGATGAATTTCCCACAAGCGCAACGTGGGTATCCTCAGGAGCCGCCGCTGTCCGAATGGCTCCATCGAGAGCGGCCATGTCGTCAGCTGACAGCTTTGAGTTCGGGTGTAATTTTAGATAAACTTTTCCGACTGCTGGGTTACCCTTGAGCCGCTTAATAATATCGGCGAGTACAAGCACTTGAGCCAGAGTACTCGGATATATCACGACCCCCACGCCGGCGCCGAACTGCATTTGCAGCCGCTCCCGCGCAAATGGCTGCCGGTAGCGCGATAGGATAAAAACATCACCCGGAACTGGGCCAATTTCTTGATAAATATTGAGAGAAACCTCGTTTCGAAGAAGGCTGTATTCAAAATCCAGATCAGGAAATGCGGTCGTGACCTCCGCGTGCTGAATATACATTCGAGGCACGCCCGCGCCCTTCATCAGCATCGAAATAGCAATCTGCGTCGGATAGTGATCATTGGCGACCACCATTAGCCGGGGCCAGATTGCCCCAGGAGCATTGAAAGCCAGAAGATAACGCAGGAACTCTCTGGTATAGGTGACTTGTTGCTGAACAATAGCTGCAGTTATGCTTGTTCTCTCGTTATAGAATTGCTCCACGTCACGCATGAGAAGAGCCGCAGCAGCGACTCTCGCCTCGTTCCTCGGGCTTACAATAAACTGAGAGTAGTGGAACAAATTTTCTTGGAGTATTTTCAGACCAATGTCGGCACATTGCTGCTCTAAGAAAGCGAATTCGCGCAAATTATTCTTTGTAACGCCATAGCACAGCGCGCCAGAATATCGTGGCTTTATCGTGCGAAGAGAATCAGAAAGAAGCGATCTGCGATTTTCAGCGATAGCGAGAACACGCTTCTCAGCAATATCGAGGGACGTACTGTCGAAGGATCCCGCCCCTTTGATTGCTTTTCCTGCAATTAAATTGTTGGCGTAGTCGGCACTGCCATCAAGAATCTTGGTGAAGCGTGCGAAGCCGTCGCGGTGATAGCGAATTAAGCGGAGCAATTCGGACACTTGTTCCTCGCCAACATCAGTACTGCGATTACACCTCGACCAGCCCTGAGCGCTTCACCTGCCGGATCGTCAGCATGGTGCGGACTGTGTCCACATGCTCGTTCGCCGTCAGCACCTCGATGACGAAATCCTGGAAGCGGGTCAGGTTTTCGGCGACGCAGTGGAGCAGGAAGTCGCTGTCGCCGGAGACCATCCATGCCTGGCGCACGAGCGGCCAGTTCGAGGTGGCGGCGGCAAAGGCTTTGAGATTAGCTTCCGATTGATGCTTGAGGCCGACCATACAGAAGGCGACGAGGTCAAAGCCGAGCTTCGAGCTGTTCAGCATCGCATGGTAGCCCTCGATCACGCCGGCTTCCTCGAGCTTCCGCACACGGCGAAGGCAGGGCGGCGCCGAGATGCCGACGCGGTCGGCGAGCTCGACATTGGTCATGCGGCCGTCGGTCTGGAGCTCTCTCAGGATCTTTATATCGATGACGTCGAGTTCGGCGCGAACCACGCAGTATGCCTTTCTTTAATTCCTGCCGGCCAGCTTCTATATAAAGCGGCGGAATACGCAAGAATGTTTCGCCTACATGACGGAATCTTGCACAAGAGCATGCAATGCCTTGTTGGTAATGCACGGCTGCCCTTGAATAAAAGCACTGGACGTTCATAAATGACCAGGGATCGCGAAATGGCCTTATTCGCTCAGTAGCCGCCGCGTCCTGTCAGTCGAAAGGA
This sequence comes from Rhizobium sp. SVR5-9E, assembly GCF_056755095.1. NCBI lineage: Bacteria > Pseudomonadati > Pseudomonadota > Alphaproteobacteria > Hyphomicrobiales > Rhizobiaceae > Rhizobium > Rhizobium sp. SVR5-9E. Next base: position 18,481 of record NZ_JBNDHS010000076.1, read on the forward strand.
AATCTCATGCCCCCCCGCCATACCAAGGTGCTCATCATCGGTTCCGGCCCTGCCGGCTATACGGCTGCCGTCTACGCCGCGCGCGCGATGCTGAAGCCGGTGCTGATTGCCGGGCTGGAGCAAGGCGGGCAGCTGATGATCACGACGGATGTCGAGAACTATCCGGGCTTTGCCGATCCGATCCAGGGTCCGTGGCTGATGGACCAGATGCTGCAGCAGGCCAAGCATGTCGGCGCCGAGATCGTCAACGACCTCGTCACCGAAGTCGAGCTGAACCAGCGGCCCTTCGTGGCACGCACCGACAGCGGCCAGGTGTGGACCGCCGATACGCTGATCATCGCGACGGGTGCCAAGGCGAAATGGCTGGGCATAGAGAGCGAGCAGCACTTCCAAGGCTTCGGCGTTTCGGCCTGCGCGACCTGCGACGGCTTCTTCTACCGCAACAAGGACGTGATCGTGGTCGGCGGCGGCAACAGCGCTGTCGAGGAAGCGCTTTATCTCTCCAACATCGCGAAGTCGGTGACCGTCGTGCATCGCCGCGACGGCTTCCGTGCCGAGAAGATCCTGCAGGAACGCCTGTTCTCGAAGGAAAACATCAAGGTTCTCTGGAATACCGAGGTCGCTGAAATCACCGGCACACCGGCTAAGCCGCCGATGCCACCATCCGTTTCCGGCGCCAAGCTGCGCGATACCCGCACCGGCGCCATCAGCGAAGTCGCCGTCGACGGTGTCTTCGTGGCGATCGGTCATGCGCCGGCGACGGAACTTTTCAAGGGCAAGCTCAAGCTCAAGGACAACGGCTATCTCTGGACCGCTCCGGATTCGACGGCAACCAACGTGGAGGGGGTCTATGCCGCGGGCGACGTGACGGACGATACCTTCCGGCAGGCCGTGACTGCAGCCGGCTTGGGCTGCATGGCCGCTCTGGAAGCCGAACGATATCTGACGGGCCACATGCCCGTCGCCGTGGCTGCGGAGTGACACAGGCTATGCGGGGTGGGGGGATGCCATTGGATTGGGACAAGCTGCGTATCTTTCACGCAGCTGCAGAGGCCGGATCGTTCACGCATGCGGCCGATAAACTGCATCTGTCCCAATCCGCCATCAGCCGTCAGGTCAGTGCACTGGAGCAGGACGTCGGCACCAAGCTTTTCCATCGGCATGCCCGCGGGCTGATTCTCACAGAACAGGGCGAGCTGCTCTATCGCACGGCCCACGACGTGCTCCTGAAGCTCGAAACGGTGAAGATGCAGCTCACCGAGACGACGGAAACGCCGTCGGGCAAGCTCAGGGTCACGACGACCGTCGGGCTTGGCCAGGGCTGGCTCACCGACAAGATCCAGGAGTTCATGCAACTCTATCCGGACGTGCAGATCCAGCTCATCCTCGACAACGAGGAACTGGACGTGAACATGCGCCATGCGGACTGTGCGATTCGCCTTCGCCAGCCGCAGCAGTCCGACCTCATCCAGCGCAAGCTCTTCACCGTACACATGCACGTCTATGCCGCGCCTTCCTACATCAACCGGCATGGCGAACCGCAGACGGTCGAGGATCTGGACAACCACCGGATCATCACCTTCGGCGAACCGGCACCCAGCTACCTGCTTGACGTCAACTGGCTGGAGGTTGCCGGACGCTCCTCGGACAACAAGCGAATTCCGCATCTGCAGATCAACAGCCAGACGTCGATCAAGCGCGCCTGCCTGCTCGGCATCGGCGTCGCATGCATGCCGGATTACATCGTCGGTCGCGACCCGGGCCTGATTCAGCTTCCGATCAATGCGGATGTGCCCTCGTTCGATACCTATTTCTGCTATCCGGACGAGATCAAGAACGCCGCGAAACTCAAGGCTTTCCGGGATTTCATCGTCAGCAAGGCGAGAAACTGGAGCTTCTGACAGAGACTATGCGCGCAGCGCATGACTGGCATGCACAAAAGAGGGTTGCCGTCTGCTCATTTAAACACCATATCGCACATAGCTGATGCAGACGGTGGCTTTTCCTCCCAGTTCCACCGCATTAGCTGTTCCCCTCTGGAGGTTTTTGACCTTCATACCTATAAGGGCCCCGATCTTTCGGCGGCCCTCTTTTTTTGCCTATATTTCGCTGCGTTGCAGCATATTTTGTGCAGCGCATAGCAGGCATGCACAAAAATGCATTGAAAGCTGCCCAATAAACCACCATATCGCATGTAGCTGATGCACTTTGGTGGCTTCTCTCCCAGTGCCACCGCATTAGCTGTTCCCCTCTGGAGGTTTTTGACCTTCACACCTTAAAGGGCCCCGATTTTTCGGCGGCCCTCTTTTTTTGCTTAAAATTTAATCACAGCGTCAAATCATTCCAGCTCACACCCTCGTGACTTGCATATCGAAAATCGCCGATCCATATATCGATAAATTTCGATTTATAGATCGGCCCCAGGCGATGGACAAAGACGAGATCCTCAAGGCGCTTTCGCATCCGGCGCGGATGGAAATTCTGAATTGGCTGAAGAACCCAGAGAAGCATTTTGCGTCGCAGGAGCATCCTCTTGAGATGGGCGTCTGCGCCAGCCAGTTCGAACGCTGTGGCCTGTCGCAGTCGACCGTCTCCTCGCATCTCGGCGTCTTGCATCGCGCCGGCCTCGTCACCACCCGCCGTGTCGGCCAGTGGATATTCTACAAGCGAAACGAAGAAACCATTGCCGCTTTCCTGAAGCAGCTCTCCCAGGATCTTTAATCATGCCCCTCGCCCTTCTTGTTCTCGCCTTGAGCTCTTTTGCGATAGGCACGACGGAATTCGTCATTATGGGCCTGCTGCCGGAAGTGGCCGCAGATCTCTCCGTCACCATTCCGCAGGCTGGGTGGCTCGTCACCGGCTATGCGCTGGCTGTTGCGATCGGCGCGCCGGTCATGGCGGTCTTTACGGCCAAGCTGAAGCGCCGCACCGCGCTGATTGCGCTCATGGCCTTCTTCATCGCCGGCAACCTGCTCTGCGCCATTGCGCCGAATTACCAGGTTCTCATGATTGCCCGCGTCGTCACCGCGCTTTGCCATGGGGCTTTCTTCGGCATCGGTTCCGTCGTCGCGGCAGGCCTGGTAAGCGAAGATCGCAAGGCCCGCGCCGTCGCGCTGATGTTCACCGGCCTGACGCTCGCAAACGTCCTCGGCGTGCCGCTCGGCACGGCGATCGGCCAGGCCTACGGCTGGCGCTCGACATTCGCCGTCGTCACCGTCATCGGCATCGTTACCATACTCGGCCTGATTGCCATTCTTCCGAAAGACAAGGAGGAGGCTCAAAGCAGCCTCGTTGCTGAAATCTCGGCGCTGCGCAACGGTCGCCTCTGGCTCGCGCTGTCGACGACGGTCTTCTTTTCGGCCTCGATGTTTGCGCTCTTCACCTATATCGCGCCGCTGCTGAGAGACGTCACCGGCCTCTCTCCCGAAGGCGTCACCTGGACGCTGTTCCTGATCGGTGTCGGCCTGACCGTCGGCAATCTCGTCGGCGGCAAGCTCGCCGACTGGAACCTCGGAACGACGCTTGCGGGTGTTTTCGCCCTCATCGCGCTCACATCAATCGCCTTCAGCTATACGAGCCGCTTCTTCGTTCCGGCTGAAATCACGCTGCTCGTCTGGGCGATCGCCACCTTCGCGGCAGTCCCTGCCCTGCAGGTCGGCGTCGTCGGCTTCGGCAAGGATGCGCCGAACCTCGTCTCGACCATCAATATCGGCGCCTTCAACACCGGCAACGCACTCGGTGCCTGGGCCGGCGGCATGGTTCTCGAGACCGGCTTCGAAATGACCCGCGTTCCGCTTGCGGCTGCCTTGATGGCCCTGATCGGCCTTGGCGCGACCGCGCTCACCTATCTCTCTGCCAGGGGTAGAACAGCCCCCGCCCCCGCAGAGTGACCTCCCGCAAAAGCAAGAAAGGACTTTCATGACCAAGCTTTTCGAACCCACGCAGGTTGGCGACATTGCCGTCAAAAACCGGATCGTCATGGCACCGCTGACGCGTAACCGCTCGCCGGGCGCGGTCCCGAACGACCTGAACGTCGAATATTACCGCCAGCGCACAACGGCCGGCCTCATCATCACCGAGGCAACGGCGATCACGCATCAGGCTCAGGGTTATGCAGACGTTCCCGGCCTCTATAAGAAAGAAGCACTCGACGGCTGGAAGCGCGTGACGGACGCCGTTCACGCCGCGGGCGGCAAGATCGTCGTGCAGATGTGGCACGTCGGCCGCATCTCGCACACCACGCTGCAGCCGAACGACGGCAAGCCGGTCTCCTCGACCAATCGCGTCGCCAAGGCCAAGACTTATCTCGTCAATGCCGATGGCACCGGCACGTTTGTCGACACTTCCGAGCCGCGTGCCCTCCAAACCTCGGAAATCCCGGGCATCGTCGAGGATTATCGCAAGGCGGCGCGCGCCGCGATTGACGCCGGCTTCGATGGTGTCGAAATCCATGGCGCAAACGGCTACCTGCTCGACCAGTTCATGCGCGATGGCGTCAACGACCGCAGCGACCAGTATGGCGGCTCGATCGAAAACCGCGCCCGCTTCACCTTCGAAGTGGTTGACGCGGTGACCAAGGAGATCGGTGCCGGCCGTACCGCAATCCGCATCTCACCGGTCACGCCTGCGGGCGAAAGCTACGATTCCAACCCGCAGGCGCTGTTCACCCACGTGGTCGAAGGCCTGGCAAAATACGACCTCGCCTACATCCATGTCGTCGAAGGCCAGACCGGCGGCGAGCGCGACTTCAAGCAGGGCGCAAACCCCGCCTTCGACTATAAGGCGCTGTGCCAGGCCTATGAGAAGGCCGGCGGCAAGGCGAACTGGATGGTCAACAACGGCTACGACCGCGGCATGGCGATCGACGCCGTCGAGAGCGGCCGCGCCGACCTCGTCGCCTTCGGCAAGCCGTTCATCGCCAATCCGGATCTGGTGGAACGCCTGGAGAAGAACCTGCCGCTGAACACGCCGGAACAGGCCACCTTCTACGGCGGCGGGCCAAAGGGTTACATCGATTATCCGCTGGTCGAAAAGGCCGCCTGACATTCGGGCACGATACGAAATCCCGCCGAAAGGCGGGATTTCTTTTTCGGCCGATACCCGTAGGATGCGGCCATGTTCGAATCCTATCTCGGCCGCTGGTCGCTGACGCCGGACGGCGAGCCGATCATCACCCATTCAAGCCGCCTCCTGCCCGTGCTTTGGAACGGCAAGCCAGCAATGCTTAAACTGTCCCGCGACGGGGCCGAAAGAGCCGGCGGCGCGCTGATGCACTGGTGGGACGGCGACGGTGCGGCCAAGGTCTATGCCCATGATGAAGAGGCGGTCCTGCTTGAGCGGGCGACCGGTGGCCGTTCCCTGCTGAAGATGGCGATGGATGGCGAAGACGATGAAGCAAGCCGCATCATCTGCCACACCGTCGAAAGGCTGCATGCGCCGCGCAAGAAGCCCCTGCCGGACCTCATTCCGCTCCGCCGCTGGTTCCGGGAACTGGAGCCTGCCGCGAAAGCCTATGGCGGCACGCTTGCCGAATGCAGCGTGATTGCCGAGGAATTGCTTTCAGATCCGCGTGATCCGGTCGTCCTGCATGGTGATATTCACCACAGCAACATCCTTGACTTCGAAGAGGACGGATGGCTTGCGATCGACCCGAAGGGCCTTTTCGGCGAACGCGGCTTTGACTATGCCAACATCTTCGCCAACGAAGACCTTCCGGCAATCAGCGCGCCGGGCCGGCTGCAGCGTCAACTGCAGATCGTCTGCGCCGAAACCGCCATGGAACCAAGACGCCTGCTGAAATGGATCGCCGCCTATTCCGGGCTGTCGGCGGCCTGGTTCCTGGGCGACGATATGTCCACCCGGGCCGAAAGCCCCCTCGCCGTGGCTCGCATCGCACTCGCGGAATTGCAGCAAGCCTAGCGCGTTCCTTCGATTTGCGCGGATAACGCTTTCGCCGGCTTGCCCCGCAGCTCGGGCAGACAGCCGAGCGAGATCAGTGACGTGCGAACCGCTTCATCGATCGGCGTCTGCGGCTCGTAGCCGAGTTCGGCGACCAAGCGGTCGTTGGCCATGCGCAGCGGTTCCCTCCACAGATAGCGCATCTCATTCACCTCCCGCATGAGGCGAACGAAGGGCGCTGCCAGCGGCACGATCCACCAGGGAAAGGCACTCACCTTGACGGTGCCGCCCACGACGCGCCGCACCGCTTCGACCATCTGCTTGCCGTCGTGATCCCAGAAGCCGTCCATGTGGTAGGCGGCAAAGCGCGGCAGGCGATCGGCACGCTCGACGAGTTGCGCCATCGTCTCGGCCACGTCCGGCAGATAGGCCCACTGGTGTCCGACGCCATGCGGCGAAGGATTCTTGATGGCTGTCACGGGCTTTCCGGGCGTGACTATCTGCGAGAACCAACTGTTCGTGGTCGCGCCGGGCCCGAAGTAATCGCCCGCGCGAACGATGATCACACCCACTCCTTGTTCGGAAGCCGCTTTCAGCCGTCGCTCCATCTCGACGCGGATCGCGCCTTTCTTGGTGAGCGGATGCTGCGGGCTGTTCTCCCGCAGAACCGGAAAGGCGTCCGGGCCAAAATTGTAAACCGTACCCGGCAGGAGGATACGCGCACCCGCCGTACGGGCAGCCGCGATGGTATTGTCGATCATCGGCAGAACGAGCTTTTCCCAATCGCGATAACCCGGCGGGTTGACCGCATGCACGATGAGGTCCACGCCTTGCGCCGCACCTGCAACGTCGACGGCGTTCATCGCATCGCCCTGCACCCATTCGAAGCTGCGACGCGCCTTCACGGCGCTGGCGGTATTTCGATTGAGCGCTCTCACATGCCAGCCGCGGGCGGCGAGCTTGTCCGCAACGGAGCCGCCGATCCCGCCGGTGGCACCAAGCATCAGCACTGTCTTCCTTGCATCGTTCTGTTCGGACATTCGTGATCTCCATCTGCTGTTGCAAGAGATCTATCCGGACAGCCACCTAAACAAAATTGACGAAATTTGTGCACCTGATATACGGAAATTTATGAACGACGAGCCAAGCTGGGATTTCTACCGGACGTTCCTGACCGTGCTGCGGCTCGGATCGCTTTCGGCCGCCGCGCGCGAACTGGGTCTGACGCAGCCGACCATCGGCCGTCATATCGATGCTCTGGAGCAAGCCATCGACGCGCAGCTTTTCACCCGTTCGCCGAACGGCCTGTTGCCGACCGATGCGGCCATCACCCTTGAACCCTATGCGAAGACGATGGCTGCCGCGTCGAGCGCACTGCTGCGTGCGGCATCGGACCAGCGCGACACGGTGGCAGGCACGGTTCGCATCAGCGCCAGCGAAGTCGTTGCCGTCGAGGTTCTACCGCTGATCCTCGCCTCTCTGCAGGAGAAGTATCCCGACCTCGAGATAGAGCTTTCCGCTTCGGATGCCATTGAGGACCTGCTGAACCGCGAAGCCGACATCGCCGTGCGGATGGCAGAGCCCACACAGGATGCTCTGGTCGTCCGACCTATCGGCGACATACCGCTCGCGTGCTACGCCCATCGGCGCTATCTGGAACGCTATGGCACGCCGCACAGCTTTGACGATCTGAAAACTCACCGCCTGATCGGCTTCGACCGTCAAACCGCCTATGTCCGGACGCTGATGAAGCGTTTTCCGATCGCTGAAAGCATCGAATTTTCCTTCCGGGCGGACAGCAATCTGGCGCAACTCGCCGCCCTTCGCGCCGGCATCGGCATCGGCCTCTGCCAGACAGGGCTCGCTGACCAACATCCAGATCTGATCCGCATCTTGCCCGGCGTTCTTGACATGCATCTCGGCGCATGGGTCGCCATGCACGAGAATCTGAAGACGTCGCCGCGATGCCGGGTCGCCTTCGACGCACTTGTCGGGGGGCTGCAGGCGTATCTGAAGAGAACTATCGGCAATAAGCCGCCGCTATGAAGCAGGCCACTACACCGGAATGCGGTCGCAGCACCTTAGGCGAGATCGCGGAGCGGAGGCTTTGAGATATTGCAGCTCAGGCGCCGGGAGAAGCATCGGCGGAACTGCCACCCTTCCACCTGCTATCGACGACTTCAGTCTCCGGACGATCGCCGCCTTCGGCATATTCCTCGTGCCACTTGCCTTTGTCGTCCTGCCAGCTGATCTCGGCGGAATCGCCGCCGACCTGCTGTTCGGCCGCGACGATGCGGGCCGCCTCCAGCGCTTCGGCATGCGATGGGAATGCTTCGGAATAGACCACTCCCAGCCGGTAAGCCCAGCCACCGTCGTGGGGAACGACCTCGTAAACCACCTTAATCATGCGCCTCTCCTTTTTTGCCTAACGGTCCTTATCAAGGAACAGCCAGATGCGTCCGGACTGCATCCGGTGCCATCGCGGCGGCAAGGCGAGAAACTGGGCGCGCCGCGATTATTCCGGCTGACCAATGCAGTCAGTATTCCATTAAACGCCCCAGACTGCAAATTAGCCCCGAAGCATATTCGCTTGATCCGGAAAATCATCGACTTAGATCTTGCACTGGATCATAGCAGGAGCCGGAACCTTGAGGATTGCATCACGCCTTCAAGACGAGAAGTTCCTGCTTGCGGGGCTTGCCGTCGCTTTCGCTGCATACCCACTCGAGCACGTGATCACGGAGATGGGCCGCGGCATCACACTAGTCGCCGCGGCGGCTCTGGTCGGCATGATCGTGCTTGCCTCGATGCGCGTTGCCCATCACGCCGAAATCCTCGCCATGAAGGTTGGGGATCCCTACGGCACGATGATCCTCACGCTGTCGGCCGTGGCCGTCGAAGTGATCATCCTCGCCATCATGATGAGCGGCGAGGGTTCGCCGACGCTCGTGCGCGACACGATCTATTCGGCCCTGATGCTCGATATCAACGGCATCCTCGGCCTCGCGGCACTGCTCGGGGGCCTGAAGCATGGGGAGCAGCCCTATAACGATAATTCCGGGAAAACCTACGGCGTCATGATCCTGACCGCCATGGGCATTTCCATGATCGTTCCGGAATTCGTACCAGCCGGCAAGTGGCACTATTATTCTGCCTTCACGATCTTCGCCATGATCGCGCTGTACGGCCTCTTCCTGCGCATGCAGGTCGGCCAGCACAGCTATTTCTTCAGCTACAGCTACCCGCGTGCGGACCGAAGAAAGGAGAATCCCGATGAATACCATGCGGAGGAGACCACCTCCGTATCGATTGCCGCCATCCTGGCCGGCGTCATCATCATCGGGGCGCTCGCCGAATTCATGTCGGCCTTCATGACGGAGGGGCTGCGGGATACCGGTGCCCCGGTCGCCATCACCGCCATTGTCGTTGCTGCGATTTCAGCCGCCCCGGAAATCCTGACGGCGTTGCGGGCGGCCCTGCGAAACCGCATACAGGCAACCGTCAACATCGCCATGGGCGCTTCACTATCGACCGTCATCCTGACAGTGCCGGTGATGGAATCGATTGCGCTTTATACCGGCCAACCCTTCATCATGGCGATGACGCCCGTGCAGACCGTCATGGTGATGATCACCCTCATCGCGGCGGCCATCAACCTCAACGACGGCGAAACCAACGCCATCGAAGGCATGACCCATTTCATTCTGTTCGCGACATTCCTGATGTTGTCGGCGCTAGGGCTTTGAAGCTGGAGCCGGGGCAAAAGCAGATCAAAATTTCAACGCCAGCGGGTGGTCCGTCAGCGCCCGGTCGATCGTCACAAGCTGCAGGCCTTCGACCTGGCATTGGGCGAGCAGAAGGCGGTCGAAAGGGTCGCGGGTGTCAGGCTCCGGCTCGGCCGCGGTTATGACGTGGCTGACATCAATCCCGAGGAGCGCCAATCCTATTTCCTGAAGTGATTGCGCCATATCTTCGAGGGGCATTCCGGGATCGAGCTTGCCCAGCCTTGCCTTGATCGCCGTTTCCCATAGACTCGCAACACTGACAAAGCCGACTGTTTTTGGATCGCTTAATAGGGCTGCGACATCGGGAAACCGCTGCCCGACATCCTTCCGCAGGATCGCAAGGACAATGTGCGTGTCGAGCAGCAGCCTCATGGCTCAGGCAGAGGCCTGAGGAGAAAATCCTCCGGTAGAGGATCATCGAAATCATCAGCTATGAAGGGCACGGGATTGGTAATGCCCCTTGACCGGAGGTAAGCTTGGCCAGCCTCCAAATTCAAACCACCGCGCGGCTTGTGCGGGACGAGATCGAAGACTGGGCGGCCGTTGCGCGTCACGACGATCGTCTCACCGTCCTCGACCTCACGGGCGAGTTCGGTCAGCCTGTTCTTGGCATCGCGGATGGACACGGTCTTCATGCTGCAAATGTAGCCACTTGTGGCCACATTGTCAATTCCGGCAACAAAAAGCCCGCCGTTTCCGGCGGGCTTCGATCGATGCCGGCTCTGCTGCCGTTATTTACTTGCAGGCGCCGCAGAAGCGCTGGATGCGGCGGCAGGCTTCTTCCAGGAGGTCTTCCGAGGTCGCGTAGGAAATGCGGAAGTTCGGACCGAGGCCGAAGGCCGAGCCGTGGACGACGGCGACGCCCTCGGATTCAAGGAGTTCGGTGACGAAATCCTCGTCGGTCTCGATGACCTTGCCGGACGGCGCGGTCTTGCCGATGAGGCCCTTGCACGACGGATAGACGTAGAAGGCGCCTTCCGGAACAGGGCAGGAAATGCCCTTGGCCTGGTTCAGCATGGAGACGACGAGATCGCGGCGGCCTTCGAAGATCTTCTTGTTCGCCGGAATGAAGTCCTGTGGCCCGTTCAAGGCCTCGACGGCGGCCCATTGCGCGATCGAGGTCGTGCCCGAGGTCTGCTGGCCCTGGATCATGTCCATCGCCTTGATCAACTGCAGCGGGCCGGCGCCGTAGCCGATGCGCCAGCCGGTCATGGCATAGGCCTTGGAGACGCCGTTCATCGTCAGCGTACGGTCGTAGAGGCTGGGCTCGACCTCCACCGGTGTCGCGAACTTGAAGTCACCATAGGTCAGGTGCTCGTACATATCGTCGGTCAGCACCCAGAC